>WJJU01000120.1 GCA_014729595.1 Chitinivibrionales bacterium | reverse complement strand
GTATTGCCGTTACCGAAAGCAGTTACCCTGCGCAACACTGGATCGCTTGGGGAGATAACGGGCAGTTTGTCGGCGAATTTTTCGGTACCGAAGAAAAGCAATACGAATTTGTTTCACGCTTGCTGAGAAGTGCCCAAGACAAACGCGCGCATTACGTCATTTATTTCAATATTCGAGACTATGACTCTCTTTGGTCGGTATATATGGACAGCTCCGAAATAATGAAAATATGGCGGGACGCCGGCCTTTATGATGAAGCCGGAAATGCACGCCTTGCGATGAATGCCTGGCATGAATGGTACACCAAATCGCTTAACCCCTTGAGCTGGAGAAAACCACTGTTTATAAAATCGCACGATACTATAGTAGTAGCGGCCGGGGATTCGTTGACGCGCAGTTTTCTCGGTTGGTCCTATGATCGATATGGATATACCTACCGCGCAGTGAATGCAGTACCGTACGTGACAATTCTGCCGGAAAAATCTCTGACCATTGCGCCTTCATACACAGACAGTGCCGCATTGCTTATACTATGCGCGGAAGACTCTTCAAGAAATGTGGACACGTTGCGGTTGTTTCTTAAAATCCGTTATCCGAATCGGGCGCCACACTTTCCCATCAAAAACGATACCATTACCATCCTGGCGGAACAAACATCCTTATGGGCGCCTTCCGCGGGTGACCCGGATTCAAATCATATGGACTTTTCGTATCGTAACCTGCCGGGTTGGGCCGATATTGACAGTTTTCAGGTGCTTATACTCACACCGACTCGTAGGGACGGGTCTACGATGGTTTGGGTCTTGGTGACGGACGGGATGAGTGCGGCGGATACTCTTTTTCTTCGTATAGAAGTAATCTATTCCAATCGCCCGCCTGAATTCAACGATGCAGAAGATACAATAGCGGTAGTTCCGAAAGAACGAATGGCTTGGACGCCGCTTGCGTCCGATCCGGATAGCGATTTTGTAGCGTACCATTATGTGGGGCTACCGGAATGGGCGGAACCCACTGCAGAGCAGATTTTGTGCATTTCTCCTGATGAACTGAGCAGTAGCAAAACTGTAACTGTGCTTGCTGATGATGGAAAAGGTGGAAGCGATACAATGCATTTGGTCCTCAAAGTTGGAAATACGGCAATGATGCATTCCTTGAACGAGAATCCAAGCCGTCTATACGTTCTGCTGCCGGCTTTCTCTCACACCATTATTTTGCCGGGTTGGATCCGTACGGTTCTAATGTACGATACCAGAGGGCGGGTCCTTGAGCAGCTGGCGGTAGGCTACGGGAAACAAATTGGGTTTTCCCGACAGCCGTTGGCCCGTGGCATATATATCATTCAAGGTCTAAATGAAGAAGCACGAATCATACAAAAAATCATACGGCTAAAATAGGTAGGCCGAGCCATGCTTCGCACATCGATTAGCATACATATATATCAAGCGCTCAGAATTGAACAATATACATTACTTCCGTGAATGCTTTACTGATTTCGTGAACATTGTCTCGCCCGTAACGCATCAAATATCCAATAAATGAAAAACCCTTTCCAGACTATAAAAAGGAAAGACGGGTGTGACATTCTCGGCGGCTAAGCCGGTTTTGGGCACTTCAAGAAGCATTGTAACGATGAAATTCTCCTCATAACCGAGGATCTCAGCCTCAGACATCGCCGTTTCCAATGCAAATACGCAGGCAAAGAAATCTTAACAAAATTTGTTAAGCAGCACATAACGCAAAAGTTTACTTATAGTGTGCACTTTTGTGATGCGAGTATCTTTACTTTTATGGTTAACTTATTGGTATCGTAAAAAGAGAGTGCAAAATTTTGATAGAAATGAGAATATAAATGAAAATGACGGTATTATGCACGGGATCGCTATACCCTGAGTGAGACTCTAGTGTACAAAAAATCAAGCCCTAACATTTTTCTTATAAATATATCGTATCTTTTTTGACAAGGTATTGTAAGGCAAACGAAATTACCAATCGATATTTTCGTATTATTAGTGGAAGGGCATAATCCAAACGAATGACTGTGTCGCGACAAGGAAAGATGCCTGCATGCTAAAGGTAATCAAGGGTGAGCACGTATGCAATCTAAGGATCGTATTCGCGTACGGGCGAGGTCGGGAGTGATTTCTGCTTTCTTGGCCGAAAAATAAAAAACATCTTGCATTCCTTGTTACTTTACAGTATATTTTCGACATTCGGTTTTTGGCAAAGGCGAATGACTATTCATTGGAACCGCGGACTCGCCATTTTGCAGGTTCCTTTGGAAAAATGCGGTGGACGGAATCGGGTATGTTAAAAGGACTTGCGTCCTAAAAGCAATCCTCCTATTAGCTCCCGGCTTCTATCCCAAATTGGTTTGAAGACACTTTGGTATATATAAGAAGTATACAAAAGAACGTCAACATAATGCATACTGTTCAACCATGAGCGCCTAAGCGTTCATGGTTGGAATGGGTCAATTTATGTGGTTACGGGCTTGCATTGCAAACGGCGACGTGCTTTAAAGTAAAGAAAGCATTCATTCGATTTGCAATATATGTAAAAGGAATCGAATGTGAATACGCCATGCCAAGCTCTATTGCAATGCTTCAACAAGTCATTATGTCCGGCAAATGGGGTATACGGAAGCAATGAGCATTATTAATCTTTTTTGTTTTCCACATGCAGGTGGGGGGGTAGGTACATTTCGCTATTGGCAGCGAGAGACTCCCGGATTTATAAATGTTATTCCAGTGGTGATGCCGAATAGGCGTCCCGGTGTCCGAATAAACGGTTTTGACGGCATGATTGAGCATCTATTTGACGATATACAAGAAAAAGTTTCTCGTGGACCTTTTGCCTTTTTCGGCCATAGCCTAGGTGCGCTCATTTGCTTCGAGCTAGCAAGTCTTCTAGCCGCAAAAAGATTTGAAACGCCTCGTTGCTTATTCCTTTCCGCAATGAGAGCCCCCCATGTCCCGCCAAGGAGACAAAACCTTTCTACGGCTACAAATGAAGAATTAGGCGCCTTTTTTAACGGGATATTTCCTAACGATGACATTGATGACGAAGTAAAAGAGG
>WJJU01000119.1 GCA_014729595.1 Chitinivibrionales bacterium | reverse complement strand
CCCGTGGGGGATGCCGACTTATTTCATCGAGCGCATTCTTAAGAGTCCGGCCCAATTCCTCGGCCGAGGCGAATCGGTCTTCCTTTTTAAGTGCGAGTGCGCGATCGAGAATGGCACTAATTTTTGCGGGAAGTTCCGGAACGAGCGCAACGGCGGGATGAATATTGCCCTCAACCTTGCTCTGGACGAGTTCGCCGACGGCTCTTTGTGGGAACGCTTTGCGCCCGGTCACCATCTCATACAGGATAAGGCCTAGTGAATACAAATCGGACCTTTGATCAAGGCGTTTGAGCGTAAGCTGTTCTGGACTCAAATATGCATATGTGCCCAAGACATGCGAACCAACGGTATGTAGACTGACGTTTTCGGGTTGAGCAATCCCGAAATCGGCCAATTTGACGGTGCCGGAGGAGGATATCATGATATTGGCGGGCTTTATGTCGCGATGGATAAGACTTGAATAAATCTTCCCATATAAACGTATGGCGCAATGGTGGGCATAGTGCAATGCGTTACAAAGTATAAAGGTCAGTGCAACGGCGACGGGCACCGGCATTCGGCCATGAGTGGCAATTTTATCATCAAGGGACGCGCCTTCGATATACTCCATCTCTATGTATGGTAACCCGCCTTGCCAGACATCTACATTATGGATCTCCACAATATTTGGATGGCGTAAATGAGCGGAGATCTTTGCCTCCGTATTCAAACGCTCACACCATTCCGAGGAGCTACCCGGTTTTAGAAGTTTGACGGCCCTTACCACTTCCAGCTCTTCATGCAAAACTTTATAGACTACCGCCATACCACCGGTAGCGATTCGCTCCAGCACCCGGCACTTCCCTATACGCTCACCCATGCACGGCAGGCGCTGTCCATCGGAGTATTCGCCGTCGACCGGAGACGAAAAAGATATCGCATCCTGTTTGGTGGTTGCCATACGAAGGTTTTCCGGAGAGAAATCGAAAGGAACGGAGTCCAACCAGGACTCGTCGGTTCCGGGTGCGGCAATTGCACGAGACCCTTGGGACGCGAAGGCGCGAACGAATCGCGGGGAATACCGGATGGGTGGCATGCCCTATAATTGTAAGTGCCCTATCGTCCAAGGACTTGCGGGATTCACCGCACGAGAATCGACGTGTTTAAGTCCAGATTCATCGAGTGATGAATATACGTTTATATGTCATGGCGCTGTCAATGGTTGTTCTATAAGGCCGTTCGCCGCCGTGCCTTTCCAAGCTTTTTCTTGACATTTCATTGGGAACAAACTATTATTAAGTATGAAACATTGCCCCTCATGGGGCCCAGCAATCGCTTTGGCCCTGGATAACGATCTTCGAGGAGGATTCCACCTATGATGCGTTTCAACAAAATCTCCCGGTATGCTGTCCTGGGCTCGTTTGCCTCCCTATGTCTGTTTGGGGGTTGCACCAAAAAGCCTAGTCAGGAAGAATTGGCGCGGCTTGAGGAGGCCCGAGCCGCCGCGGAGAGTGCGGAAAAAAAGCTCGCTGAGCTAAGACGAGAACGGATGGCGCTGGAGGACCAGCTAAGCCAAAAACAAGCCGAACTCCAAAGGCATGAAGAGGAGCGAGACGACTTACAGCAAAAAATGAACAATCACGAGATGTAGTAAAAACAATAAGGCTCACCCGAACCAGCGGACCCAAGGATAACGAGGAGGCACTCCCGATGATGCGGAAAGCGATACTACTGTGCGGAATTCTTGCAGTTGCGGCCGTGGCGCAAGACCCAACGTGGCAGTACCAAGAGAATCCCGAAGAATACGACACCATGACCCTGGAAAGCTACGAACTTGCACTCTCCGAGGCACAGCAACGAGAGACGACTTTGAGGGAACAGATCGCCCAGGAGCAGGCGCAAATCGCCGGTCTTAAGCAGCAGCTCAGCGATGTCGATGCAAGGATTGCGGCGGTCATCCAGGAAAAGTACGATATTTTGGGTATTACTGAGCAAGATGTCATCGATGCCGAAAACGAGATCGCTTCCATAAGACAGGAGTTGGAGCTTCTCTTAGGATTGATGCCGGAAGAATTGGCCCAGCGCATGGGCGATATACGCAAACTTGAGGCTCGAATCGCGGAACTGAAAAAGAAACCGGTATCTTACCTGTGGCGTATCCGCGATCAGATAATTGATTTGGAGCAGCTATTAGAGCGGGTTAAAGCGAATCTCCCCGACAAGCCCTTGAGCTACACGGTTCGGCTCATACCCGGTCGTCGTGATTGCCTGTGGCGCATCGCTGAATATCAAGAGATCTATAACGATCCCTACCAGTGGCCGAAAATTTACCGCGCCAACCAGGGCCAAATCAGCGGTTATTACAGTGCATACAGCAGATCGACTGATGATCCGAAATATTCTCGAGCCGAAGATCTGATTATACCGGGATGGGAGCTGGACATCCCTCGTTAGGGTCTGTCTTCAATCCAAGGCAACGCCGCGCTCATCGGTATCTTCAAAACAAAATACGAAGGCTTGAATCTCTTTGATTCAAGCCTGTTTTATATTAGTGGAAGTGAGCACGGAGTGACTAATCGAAAAGCCGACCGTATCTTGGCGAGTTGGCCCTGCACTCCCCTCCCAACCCGATGAATATGGCGCGCGATTCCAACAACAAAAAGAAGAGCACATCGAGTAAGGACACGACATCGGTGATGGTGGTCCGTATAACGCGGGGTATCTCCGTGCGACTTCCCCGGTTTATTACTTTGCCTCTCATTATTTTGCTCTGCTCGATTGCGGCAACGGTATTGCTGTTCCCGTATCACTCGACGGTTCGGACGTTTGACCTTCCAAAGCTGGGAGAAGTGGCGAAAGAGACGATCATTTCGCCGGTGACGTTTGACATTCTCAAATCAAAGACGGAACTTGAGGCGGAACGTCGGGAGGCGATGAATCAAGTATTGTTGGTCCTAAACTATCGGGACGATGTACGTGAGCGAGTGCAGCGCAAGTTCCTCGATCTCAGGGCGGCGATCTTGACGCTGAACGAGGGGGAAACACCGGACTCGGCAAAAGCTCCATTGCGCAGCACACTCAAAAAAGAGCTGTCGGACAACACAATACGCGCTTTATTGAAACGCCCCTACCTTCTCGACGACGCGCTCTTTCAGGCGGAGCAGGCGCTTGAGGCGGGCATTTCGAGTGTAACGCTTGTCCAGTCGGAGCAGGCACTTTCCGAACTTCGCGACCAGTACAACTCCTCGTTCGACGGTTATTTAGTCTACGACAAAGATTATGTGACCGTTGTGCGTGATTCTCAGGAAATCACCGTAAAAGTGTCCGACATACCCTCCAAGCCTATCGTTCTCGACAACATTGTTCGAACACTCAGAGTCGAGAGAATGTTCGACCAAGAAGCGCTCAATTCGCTATACGAAATTTTGGATGCCTATATAATTCCGAATCTTGCCATCGACGGCGAAGAGACGGCTCGACGACGTCGGCAGGCTTCACGCGAAATATTGCCGATAAAGGGGAAGGTGATCAAAGACACGGAGATAGTCCGAAAGCATCAAGAGGTGACCCCCGACATTCTCCAAAAACTCACCTCGCTGCATGCGGCATTGCAGAAGCATGACCAGGGCAACGGTCGGGCGGGTCGAATATTGTCCGCCAATGTCGGAGAGGTCCTTTTGGTGGTGATACCGCTCATCTTCCTGGGTTTCTTCATTAGAGGATACCATCCGGAATTGATGAAAAAACCCAAACACCTCACCGCCCTGGCCTCTATTATAGTTCTTCAATTGGCCCTTATTCGTCTCGGCCTTTTGATCGTGCCTAAATTGTTCGAGGGAAGTCGGGAGATGACCTCGGTAGTGCCGGAATACCTTATTCCCACGGCCGTGGCCGCAATGCTCATTACGCTTTTGTTCGATACGCAATTGAGCGTGATCACGACGGTAGTTATTTCCATTTTCTTCGGCGTGGTCCTCAGTTTTAGTCATCCACTCTTTATGTTCTCGCTCTTTGGGGGAATCGCCGCCGCTTTTGCCGGTCGGGGAATTCGTTATCGATGGGATTTTTTCCGCGCAATGGTTCCCATCAGCTTGGCATATTTCTTATTCGTCACCATTTGGCATCTTATCAGCTTCAAGTTCGTTTGGCTCGAAATAGTGCAAAATCTCGGCCTAAGCCTCATAAATGTGATAGCGACCACAATTTTAGCAATGATGTTCGTGACCGTGTTCGAAAATGTATTCGGCATTGTTACCGACATGACGCTTGTTGAGCTGTCGGACATGAACCACCCGCTGCTGAAAAAACTGTCGATCGAAGCCGCGGGAACCTATAATCACAGTGTGCTTGTCGCCAACCTCGCCGAGTCGGCCGCGGAACGGATCAACGCAAATTCGCTTTTAGCACGGGTCGCATCCTATTACCACGATATCGGCAAGATGGCCAAGCCCCATTATTTCATAGAGAATCAGAAAGCGGACAAAAACGTTCACAACAAACTCAACCCGAGCATGAGCGCGTTGATAATTTCATCGCATGTTAAAGAAGGCCTTGAGCTTGGTAAGCGCCACAAGCTGCCTCCCGCCATCCAAAGTGCCATCGAGCAGCATCACGGGACCAGCACCGTATCATTCTTTTTCGAAAAGGCGCTGGAGCAGGATCCGCATAAGCAGATTCAGGAGAAAGACTTTTGTTATCCCGGCCCGCGGCCTCAAACAAAAGAAAACGCCATAATCATGCTGGCCGATTCCGTCGAAGCGGCTTCCCGCAGCCTCGCCGCTTCATCCCCAAAGCTGCTGCGCGAATTGGTCAAAAAAATTATCCATGATAAGTTCGCTTCATCACAGCTCGATGAATGCGATCTTACCTTTCAGGATCTGGACAGAATCATTCACGGCTTTATGCCTGTACTCGAAGGTATTTTCCATACCAGGATCGAATACCCAAACAAAAAGTAGGAGAGCGGCCATGCCCAAGAAGTTCGAGCGAAAGCACTTTTTCATCAATCGCGAACTCCAGGGCCGATATATGCTCACTTTCTTGGTCCCGATGGTGGTGTTGTTGTTTTTTATGCTTTTTGCCGTCTATTTTGCCGCACAGTCCATGCTCAACACCACAACGACCATTATCAAAGAAGATATTGCCCAAAAGACCGCAACCCATCTTCAAGATCGCCAAGAGAGTGTTGAACTCTACCGTGGACTCATGCGTGACATCAGGAGCTACCTTCGAGACTTCTCGACGAACGAGAGGTACCGCAGAGCCGTACTGCTAACTCTTCTTCAGGTATTAGCCGTCGGCATGATGCTCGTAATCGTGCAGGTGGTACTTTTAACTATATTTTTTTCTCACAAATTAGCCGGACCGCTCTACCGATTCGAACGAGTGTGTCACGAGCTGATCGAAGGCAATTACAGCCAACATATAGTGCTGCGACGTGGCGATCAAATGCAAAATTTGGCATCTTTGCTCAACGAAGTAATCGCTCTAACTCAAAAAAGACTCGTTACCCTGCGAGACACGTCGGACGATGAAGAGCGAAGGAAAATAGCAGACAAGCTGAAGCTATGAATTTCCCGAAAAAATGCGTCTCGTCCATAAAATTTCAAACCCCTATTGACTCACATTCATAACATTAACTAATTTTAATCATTCTGTTGGAGAAAGCAAATATGAAAAGTACGCTATTTACCGCAGCCAATTTTAAAGTTTTATGGTTTAGCATTGCGCTGCTGGCGGTGGGATACGTTCTTTTAGCTCAGGGGCCGGTTTACAACCCGCTTTCTTGGACTGTTGCCCCACTGATTCTGGTATTTGTTTATATTGTATTGCTTCCTCTGAGTGTTCTTGGAGGGCGAAAAGCAAAAAAAGAAGAAGATACAAAGGGCGTTTAGCTCAGCTGGTATAGAGTGCCTGCCTTACAAGCAGGTGGTCGTAGGTTCGAATCCTACAACGCCCATTTGCATACGTAGCAGCAGCATAGCAAGCAAAACATGCGGACCGGTAGTTCAGTTGGTTAGAACGCTGGCCTGTCAAGCCAGAGGCCGCGAGTTCAAGTCTCGTCCGGTCCGCCATAAAAGCCCCCGATGCAATCTGTAGCGGGGGCTTTTTGCTTTCTTGTGCATAAGACAGTCCCGGCTCTTTGTACGGTTCACCCAAAAAAAGCTTAAGGCAATTTTTTCAGCTATTTTATCATACTCTAACTTGACCCCTTTAGCGTTGAAAAGGTACTTTTATGTCATCCCGCTAAAGGGGTGTATGCAACATTATTGCTTTTTATTATCCGAGGAGTGGTCCCATGGCTCACAAAATCACTGACGATTGTATTGCTTGCGGCAGCTGTCTT
>WJJU01000118.1 GCA_014729595.1 Chitinivibrionales bacterium | reverse complement strand
GGATATCTGGAACGACGGCGCCGGCGGACGCTCCATCGGCTTTCATGACGGTGTTCTCTATATCGCCATTCCCAACAATCCTTCGTCTTATGACAAAGGCGGCGTGTACAGATCGTACGACAACGGGGATACATGGGAACTTGTAAACGTGCGACAAGGACCCGATACCAAGGATTTCGATGGGAAAAGTACCCACCTCTATCAAGGCCCGGAAATCAAATACCATCCCCAAATGGGGCTCTTTTTCACCGGGCACTACACCAAAGAGGACGATGAGCCGTATCCGGCCCTCTTCCATATTGCCCATTCCACCGATGGTGGCGGGAACTGGATTACTTCGCATATCGATGCGGGGAATGTTCGTTTCCAGGAGTCATCGGTTGCGAAATTCCCCAATTCCAACGACTACTTTGTGTTTGGCCGCCATGACAAGGACCATCTCCCTCCCGCCCAGGCAATCCTGAGCGTCGTCAACGGCGAATGGGTCCTGAGCGAGGTTCAATTGACCGATATTCCCTGGGTTGATGAAGAGGGCTCCCAATTGCGCCACGACACGCACGGCGTTTTTTATAATCCAAAAACAGACCGATTTGAAGTCGCCATTAGTTACCGCAACACCGATCCGCTCATGCCTAATACCATGAATGTCAAGCTATTCAGCATTGCGGTGGACGATGTGCTTGCGGGCGTGAATCACTATCGGTACGACGGTCTGATACACAATCATAAAAGCGGTTACGGTGTTGGTACGGGCGAGGGGCAACATACGGCCGGAATTGCCGTTACGAACAACCACGCATTCATTACGTTTGGTTCCGGACCGGGAACGGAATCATGGGCCAACAGCTATTGCGTTCGTCGCACACTCGACACCGACAATCTTCGCGAGTACCTTCTCTCCTCCAACGGCCAAATCAACCTTGCCCAAGACCGCCATGTTTCATCCCATTCCGATTTTTCCGATTCAAAGAATGTCTACGGTCTCAGCGACGGTCGCTGGGACGACGTAACCTGTACGGCGGTGAAATCGGGAGAAAGCGGTTATGTCGTGTACGATTTCGGAAGAATGTATAATCTCACAAGTGCCGAAATCCATGGTGACAACACCGGCAACTACCAGTCTTCATCGTGGACTCTGCAGGCGTGGGACGGTAACAATTGGACGAATGTATTCACAAAATCGAATTGCAAAGGCACCAAGTGGTTTACTCGAGCTATTGACATAACAACCGATCGCGTGAAGGTGATTATCTACGGAGGGGATTCCGGCGTTCAAGCCTACGAAGTACGCCTATGGGGCGATAAAACCATTGTTCCTGATTCGGAAATCGAGCACGATCCTACGCATTTCGAAGCGGAAGATCACGATGCGCAAGAAGGAGTAACAACATATTCCTCTTCCATCGGCTATTGCGGAAACGGCGATTGGATTGCATTCTACAATATGGATCTCGGTGACGGCTTCGATTTCATCAGGGCTTACGCGGCAAAGGGTAACGCCGGTGAGACCACGTGCGAAATTCGTCTGAACGGTACCGGCGGAAACAAGATAGCGACGATCACCAGCACCGAGACCGGTGATTGGGGCGCTTACGAGCTTACCGAAGCCGCTTCGGTGAGCGGAGGAACCGGTGTGCACGATCTGTATATCGTATTTCGGGGGGCTACCAATTATGATTATTTTGAATTCTTTAACGGGTCAAGTTCCAGTTCGATAGAAATCGAAATGGAAAGTGCTTCGTCACAAAGCCTCTTTTCGCCCTTTGAAGTGCGCAATGCCTCGGCGGCTTCGGGCGGCAAGTACATTATATATCCCGCCGGAGACAATGTGGCCTCACCCACTAATACCACGGAAGGACAGGCGATCTTCAGCTTCAACCTCAAAAAGCAATCGGATGTAACACTGCGTATGCATGCCGATTTTCCCACGAAAGGTGATGACTCCTATTTCTACAAGGTGGATAACGGATCGTGGGGGTATCAAAATGGAACGAAAACTTCCGGCTTTGCGTGGGTCGAAGCGGAAACGTTTTCCGGTCTTTCCGCCGGAGACCATACGATAAGAATCTTGCGCCGTGAAGACGGCGCGAAACTCGATAAAATCGAGCTTGTCTCTTCCAACGGCGCGATCACCAATACCACCGAGACCGATACGGATCCGTTGTACGAAACGGCGCAAATCAAGATACAAACAGACAACGAGGAAGACTGGGACCACATCACGCTCAATCAGTCCTGGAATGACCCCGTCATTATCGTAAGCCCGGCATCGTATGCGGGCTCACAACCGGCCGTTGTGCGCGTCAAGGATGTCACCTCGACGAGCTTCGACGTGCAGGTGGAGGAATGGAATTACCTCGACGGGGGGCATGTGGAAGAAGCCCTTTACTATATCGCAATGCCCGCGGGGATTCAGACGATCGACGGTATCACTTTCGAAGCGGGCAAAGTCGATATCGATCATACTTGGACTTCGGTATCGCTCAATCACTCCTTTTCGGGCAACCAAACCGTGCTGGTACAACTTGCCGACCATAACGGCCCCGCGGCGGCTACCGTTCGTGTGCGCGATGTTTCTCGTGCCGGTTTCGATGTGTGTGTGCAGGAGGAAGAAAATGCCGACGGTACTCACGCCGTCGAGACGGTGCACTACATCGTAGTCGAAAACGGGAACGGATCGGCGAACGGCAAAGAATTTGTAGCCGGATATACCGACAACGATGTTACGGACGCCTGGTACCGGCTGGACTATGGGCAAGACATCGCCTCCCCCGCATTCTTTGCGTCGATAAACACGTTTAACGGCGCCGATCCCTGCGCGCTGCGGTATAGAAACCAAGTCTATTCCGATCATGTCGAAATAAAGGTGGAAGAAGAGACGTCGAAGGATGACGAAGTGGGACATATCGAGGAATCGGTAAGGTATTTGGTCATTCAACGCTGACCCCCTCCACCTTCGAGCCGATTATCATTGCCGCGGAAGCCGTCCCGAAAAAAAGGACGGCTTCCACATTTTCGTTTATAGCCCTTTGGTGAGCCAAACCCATTCATAGTCCGATACGAAATTCAAGCGAACGATTCTCCCCGCCGTAAGCCCGGAGATAGTATCCAAGCCGTGCAATTGCCCGTGGTAATCTCCCCCGCGATCGGGCATGCATTCGATTTTTTTATACCCCGTCAGTCCTCCATCAGCTTCGCCGCAAGCCTCCGATAATGAAGCAAGAGTCCCGCTCCAATCAACGCGAAAATGATCGCGACGATTTTTCGGAGCGTAAACACATGGAATCCCATGAGATGATACACCGGCTGGGAACCGACGAAAACGATTAGGCAAACCGCCCCGAATAGCGGGCCCCACGGATGCTTGGTGACGATCAGAT
>WJJU01000117.1 GCA_014729595.1 Chitinivibrionales bacterium | reverse complement strand
GACAAAAACCGAGGCCGAGGATATCCTGGCGGAAATAAGCAATACGCCCAAGAGAAATACCGGACAATGACAATATAGTCTCGCTCGTACCGGTGTTGCCACGACAAACCATAACCTTTTGGAAAAAAAGACCATGTTTCCTCTTCGTGACGAAAATCCGACACTGCATACCTCTTTCGCCACCTTTTTGATAATCGGAATTAACGTCGCCGCTTGGGTTTTCATTCAGGGTTTGGGCTTTAGTCCTGCTCTTGCAAAGTCGATATGCCACTACGGTATGATTCCCGGCGAACTTCTCGGGCGCCTTCCCGAAGGTGTGCGCGTTCCTTTAGGGTCGGGCTTGGCATGCGTACTTGACGGTACTCCGAACTGGAAGAGTATAATTACCTCGATGTTCATGCACGGCGGTTGGTTTCACATAATAGGAAACATGTGGTTTTTGGCTGTTTTCGGTGACAATGTCGAAGATGCCATGGGGTCGGTTCGTTTCACGGCTTTTTACTTGCTGTGCGGAATAGCCGCCGCGGCGGCACAGGCCGCATCGAACCCCGCAAGTCCCATTCCGATGGTTGGGGCCTCTGGGGCGATAGGGGGAGTAATGGGAGCATACGCGGTGCTGTTTCCCCGAGCGCCCGTTCATCTTCTGGTGTTCATCGGCTTTTTCTTCACACGCATTGTAGTCCCCGCGTTCGTCGTACTCGGTTACTGGTTTCTGCTCCAGGTGTTGGGGGGGCTGCCGGCGCTGGAAGGGACGCGGGGCGGCGTGGCATTCTGGGCACACATAGGCGGATTCCTCGCCGGTGTGATACTCGTAAAAATGTTCTGTCGCTCGGATCGTGTCGAGGGCTGTCGGCGGAAACGCGGTCGCACTCAAGCGCTTGTCAGACGCATGCGATAAGAAGAAGTAAATTACCGGTTACCGCAAAGGGGATACCCATGTACAACGAAGGACTTATCAGGGTTTCCAACGTCGCGCTTCACTTGCCGGAAAAAGTAGTGTGGAACCTCGCGCATAACGGATTTGTCATTTCAGACAATTGCATCATATATCAGTTGAAAAACTTCCGTCACCTGCGACTGGCCCCCATAGGGCACAGTGTGCCTCAAACGTACGAAGAATTGCTCCTTCGTCACGGCACCGGCTTTCTGATATTTTTCATCATCAAAGACGGCCATATCTGCACACTGTCAATGTTTCCTCGCTGGTGTCCGTACGCCAACACCATCGCTCACGGGGTGGTAAACAAGCTGGCGAAGTATATCGGGTAGCATCGGATTAGTACCGACGACGACGGCGAAGCACTCAAAAAAACCTAAGAGCCTACCGCAAAAAAAAACGCCCCATCGCCATCCGCGACCATTGTGCCTTTGACGGCGTTCCCCCGCCTCGGCAGACGCCCGCTATGCGTTAGTTTGTCCGTAGCCCAATGTAGTTCAATATGATACAATTAAGTAGTACCGGTTTCAGAAAGGACCAGTCCGCGGCCACATAGAGCACCTAGAGCACTTTTGCAACCAGAATGGCTGCCGGAATCGAAGGCGCCCTGGGCGTCACTGCGATAGGTCCGTCGTATTCCGAATGGACGGTACGGGTGAGTATCAGTTCCGATTAACCTTTCTATGAATACTAAGAATACTTATGAGACAATATATTCGACATCCCGCCGATATTCCTATTGAGTGTGTAGTGCTAGGAAAAACCGCAAAAAAACGAGAGCGACTCAAGAACGTCAGTTCAGGCGGTCTCTGTTTCGAGGCCGGGCGTGCATTCAAACCGGGGTCCAAGGTCGCCGTCAGGATCCCACACATTAAACCTACGTTCGTAGCCCACGGTATCGTAGTCTGGTGCAACACGCTGCCTTCGGGGGCGGAGGTTGGTGTGCGGTTTGACGACAAAGCGACTGCGTTTATATTACGAATGGTGGAGCAACTTTGTCACATAGAGCACTATCGCAACGAGGTTCTTCATATCGAAGGCAGAGCGATCAGTGGCGAGGAAGCCGCTCGTGAATGGATAGCCAAACATGCGGAAACATTTCCCGAATAAGAGCATGACACGCGAGCAATAAATTATATTACCATTTGACATACGAATTTTGTTGCACTTCTCACGACAAGTAATGTATCATATCAATGGTACTTTTTTGCAATAGATGTGGCCGGAAATTGCGGTCGATCACCGGCGAAGGGGGAGTGCCTTGTTCGAAAGACGCATTAAACGGCGGCCGATTCGAGTTGATGGTGGCCGGCCGAATGTGCGGCGAAGAGTGGTGTGTTTCCGGGCGGGCATTGAATGAACCGTAGAGCCTACCCTAAAAATCCGCACCCATCATATCTGCGGCCATTGTGGCCTCAGATGTGTTTCCCGCCTCGACATACGCCCGGTATGCCTTCGTCGGAGCACCTTGCCGGGAGCCGGACGTCGCACCGACAAGTCGGTGGAGGTTATAGTGTAGGCTTTTAACACGAATCCGATCTACAGGATACGGATATCCCCGCGGGGAGCTATTGCGAGCACGAAGAGTTTGATCGGTTGTACCTTTCGAGGATACCGCGATCCCCCCACTACACTCTCATGCTTGGCGGCAACATCGCAACCTATGTAGGAACTACGCAACAACTGAGTTTGCTGAGTCGGGTTGATCCTCAACCCGATCGTATTTCGGGTACGCCCGCACCAACTACCGAAAGTTGAAGCGCAGCGGTATCCCGCCACATAAAACGAACAAATGCAAGGCAAAAAAACCGGGGCCGGCCCAACGGTGGCCCGCAACCACGGAAGCGAGGATCATCATGACGAGCGTCGAAAAACGGCAACGTACCATACTCAAGCGAATCGGCTCTGAGTTTTCCATGGAAAAATGGAGTGACTGGCGTTGGCAAGTAAAACACGCCATCCGTGATGTCCAGACATTCGAGGAACTCACCGGCGTGGAGTTCTCCGAAATGGAACGCAGAAAATTGGATGAGGTAGTCGATCATTTTCCTTTGTCCATTACCCCCTACTACCTCTCTCTTATCGATGTAAAAGATTACAGTCGTGACCCGGTATTCCAACAGGCATTCCCGTCGATGGCCGAGTTGAATATCGACAAAGCCGACCATGTCGATCCGCTCTCGGAAGATAAGGATAGTCCAACACCCGGTATTACGCACCGCTATCCGGACCGTGTTCTTTTCCATGTGAGTAACACGTGCGCGATGTATTGTCGCCATTGTACACGCAAGCGTAAAGTTGGCGACGTGGATTCGATTCCCTCTCGTGATGTTCTTCAACGCGGAATCGAGTACATTCGCCGCCACCCCGAAGTACGCGACGTGCTCTTGTCGGGCGGTGATCCGTTTATGATGTCGGATTCGCGGCTGGATTGGTTGCTCACGGAGCTTAAGCGGATTCCGCATATCGAAGTACTTCGGATCGGCACTCGTACACCGGTTGTTCTTCCCTACCGGATTACCGATAAACTGGTCACGATTCTTCGGAAACACCAACCGATATGGGTTAATACTCACTTCAATCATCCACGTGAGTTGACGAACACTTCGCGCCGTGCCCTTCGGATGCTTGCCGACGCGGGCGTTCCGTTGGGAAACCAGTCCGTGCTTCTCGCCGGGATCAATGACTGCCAACGCATTGTCAAGAGATTGGTGCACAAGCTGGTGCAAAACCGTGTACGGCCGTACTATCTGTACCAGTGCGATTTGTCGGAGGGGTTGACACATTTCAGAACCCCCGTCAGCAAAGGGATCGAAATAGTTGAGAGCCTGATTGGCCACACCAGTGGTTTCGCCGTCCCCACCTACGTAATCGATGCACCCGGAGGTGGGGGCAAGATTCCGGTCATGCCGAATTATCTTATATCCTGGTCAACCAACAAAGTGGTTTTACGTAATTACGAGGGTGTTATCTGCACCTATAAAGAGCCGGATACGTACGAACCGAATTTTTGCGACCGCAATTGCGAAGCGTGTCACCTTCAGCTTAACTTGGAAGACGCCGATGAATTCGGTAATGTCGGCGTATTAAAGCTGCTCTCGGACGAAGCGGCTTCCCTAACGCCTTCATGCAACCGAAGGATAGCGCGACGTCGAAGCTATAAGAAAAAAGAGCAGTTGCGGAAAGCCTCGGAAGAAAAGGCCAAACGCGCCTAGTTTTTTCCGATCATTCGAGACGGAGCCGTGGAAAAGTTCATAAGAGAACTCCTCTTCCACGGTTTCCGTCTCCGGTGCGCTCATACGTCGGCGGTACCGGTATATCGCCTCCCCCATCTTTCGCTTTTTGGCGGCGATTCGCTAAAAAGCGGATCATCGAAAGCCGGTCCGCATAAGTCGCCGAAACCACTACGACCCGGGAGCCGTTCTTTTGGATAAGCCGGTTAAGGTCTTTGCTCAAAAGGAGACATAAGCCAATGTACGATAAGGATCGAGGGAGGTGGATGACGACTGGTTTACCCGCCGCACTATGCATTTTGCTGTGGGCCGTTTCGGGCGCATGCCAAGATACCGAACTATCCGTCGCGTTGACCGGTAAGTACCCACCATTCAGCTTCTACTCGGAAGAGGGTAAGCTTGTGGGATTCGATATCGATGTATCCCGGGCAATCGCCAAGTATATGGATCGCAAACTCGATATTGTTACGACAGAATGGGACGGCATCCTCGCCGGCCTTCTTGCAGGTAAATATCATGCTATTATCGGTTCAATGGCAATTACACCCGAACGCGCAAAGAAAGTTTCCTTTTCGGCACCTTATTACATATCGGGGGCTCAGATTTTCATCCGGCGCGAAGACACAACGCGCATTCAAGGCATCGAACACCTTGCCGACCGTCGGGTCGGCGTAGTTCTGGGCGAGACGTATGAGCATTATCTTTCCAGTAATCATCCCGAAATCGAAGCGATCACCTACAAAAGCAGCAACGACATTTTCCAGGACATGGAAAATGGACGTCTCGACGCTTTTCTGACGGACCGATTGGTCGGCCTCCATCAGATTCGCAGCGCCCGAAAACCATTTGCTCCGGCCGGCCCGCTTCTGTATCAAGAAAAAATGGGTATACCGGTTCGTCAAACCGAAACGGAGCTGCTGGCTTCAATCAACTCGGCCTTGGCCGCCCTGAAAGCCGACGGCACCCTGGCTCGGATTCACACAAAATGGTTTTCATTACTTAAAGAACCGCGGAAGGCGAAGGCGGTTTCGGAAACGAGCGGGATGGAAGCTTCGGCGGTTGCCGGGAAGCTGGTGGAGGGGTTCTGGATTACCATTCTGGTTGCGCTTGTGTCCCTTGCTCTTGGTTTTACCCTTGCCTTGCCCGCGGGGGTGGTACTCAATGCGGGCCATGGCGTTCTCTATACGATCGTGCGCGGCATTACCGATTTTGTTCGCGGCACGCCGGTGCTGGTTCAGCTCTTCTTTGTTTATTTTGGAGCCCCTCAGGTTGGTATCGACCTTTCTCCCATTGTTTCGGCGATCGTGGCGCTCACAATCAATGCGGCGGCGTACATGTCTGAAGTTATTCGGTCGGGCTTGATGGCGGTTGGGCCGGGGCAAAAGGCGGCGGCTCGCGCATTGGGGCTTACCCGCCTCGACACATTCCGATTTGTGGTGTGGCCGCAGGCATTCCGTATCGCCGTTCCACCGCTGGTAAACTCTTCGGTCGCCCTTCTTAAAGATACGGCCCTAATCTCGGTCATTTCCGTTGGTGAAGTAATCCGCGAAGCGCAATCCATCATCAGCGTAACCTACGATCCCATGCGTTATTACCTTATTGTCGCCGCAATGTTCTTCGCTTTCACCTATCCGCTCATGAAACTCGCCGATCGTATGGAACGTTCTATTCGCCGGAAGGGGTTTGCTCATGGTTGAGGTACGAAAACTTAGCTGCGGATACACTCCCAAGAGCAAGGTACTACATGATGTCGACATCACGTTTGATTTCGAGCGGCAAGGACATATCGTTGCGATTCTTGGCCATAGCGGCTCCGGAAAAACAACCCTCCTCAAATGCCTTAGCCGTTTTCTTCGCCCCCACCGCGGAGCTGTTCGACTGGACAAAAAAGATATATGGGCCATGGACGAACGAAGCTTCCGCGGCCGAATGGGAGTAGTGTTCCAGGCTTTGTACCTGTTTCCACATTTGACCGTACAAGAAAACTTGGTTCTTGCGTTAACGAGAGTACAAGGTGAAGGGCGCGATGCGGCGGGAAGGAAAGCGCACGCGGCCCTCGACAAATTAGGCATAGAGGACCTTGCCGAAAGCTACCCCGCTCAGCTCAGCGGTGGGCAGGCTCAGCGGGCCGCCATCGCACGATCGTTGGTTCTTGAGCCCCGATATTTGCTTTTGGATGAGCCGACGGCGGCGTTGGATATGAATACGACGGCTGATTTTGCCGCCTGGCTCCAAGACTTGGGACACCAGACAAATTTCATCATCGTTACCCACGACATCGAATTCACTCGCCAAACGGCCGCATTCGGTATCTTGCTCGAAGACGGCAGGGTCAAAGAAACCGGAGATATCGAACAACTTGTTGAAGCATTCGGCCGAACGGACAAAGACAATGGAGAGATAGCACGCAAATGAAACCTGATACAGTCACCAAATTGAAAAATTCACTCATTCAGCACGGTCCCCTCAGTTCGCGAATTTACCTGATGAAACTCGATGCCGCCGACCTTCCCGGCATAATCGACGAGCTGGACGTACTTGCACACGATAATGAATACGGGAAAATTTTCGCGAAGATTCCCACCGTTCACGAGAAAGAATTCACCACGCGGGGTTACGTAGTTGAGGCCGAAGTACCGCGTTTCTTCGGCGGTAAAACAACCCTTGTAATGGTTTCCAAATTCAAGGATACTCGGCGGGCGGAATCGGCAATGGGGGAAAAGGGCAAACACATTGTCGAACAAGCGCGGCAGGCGGCAAAGAACCCTCCTCATGTGCATTTACGGCCGGAATATACCTGCGCCGCCTGCACTGGCGAGGATGTCGATGAGATGGCCGCAATTTACCGGCAAGTTTTCGAGAGTTACCCGTTTCCCATTCTTGACCCATCATTCCTTCGCGCCGGCATGGCGGAAGATACCGCTTATTACGGTGTGCGGCACGAGGGACGCCTGGTCGCGCTGGCGTCGGCGGAGATCGATCGCGAAGACCTCAATGCCGAACTCACCGACTTTGCCACCATACCGGAGTATCGCCGCAAAGGCTTGGCGCGTTACCTCCTCGATACCGCCGAGGAGCATTTACGAAAAATTGGTATTATCATGGGCTACACAATCGCACGCGCC
Organism: Chitinivibrionales bacterium; assembly: GCA_014729595.1. Classification (GTDB taxonomy): domain Bacteria; phylum Fibrobacterota; class Chitinivibrionia; order Chitinivibrionales; family WJMI01; genus WJJU01. Next base: position 1,547 of record WJJU01000117.1, on the reverse strand, counting down.
GCCTCCCGGGGCATGAACACCGTCTTCGCCCAACGCGGATATGCCTACGGCGGGACACTCGTTCGCAACACCAATATTTGCGGCCGTATCGAAGATATGAACGTGTGGTATAAACCGCTGTGAGAATCGGGACCTGAACACGTCGATATATCACTTTCGTTCTGAAGCTTGAGGAGTGCCGGCAGCTTTCCCCACTGTTTTTATTGTGTCTTCCCGTGCGTAGTCACCGCCGTTGCGCCGCATGAAGCATTCCGGGCGGTGGGGGATAAGACACTTACAGATCTTGGAGATCCCACCCATTGAAACAAGAATGGAGTTTGCCAACCTGCTTTGGCGGCACTGCAACATGCGGAGGCGTCGTGATGACGGCGCCTCTACCGTCTCGACGGGAAGCGACGGCGAAGCCCCGGCACTCACGGTGCGGGCGGAAATGGCGCTCGTGAATCTGAAAGTTCGACGACGGACCGCTCCCGCCCCACATCTCCAAACCTAATCATAAAGCTATTGCGACATACGAATAATTTCGTGTACGAGCATATCCTTGTTTTGCGCCTGCTTGATACCGAATGAACCGGCCTTTTCTTGCAGCTCGTGCTTTTTCATGGTTGTATTGGCTTTTTCGAACCCTTCGTGGAGCGTGTGAGCAAGGCCCGTCTTGTTCATATTGCTTCGTCCGTGAATGTCGAAATCGCGAGCCAATTGGCGAAGTTCCTGCGTGCTGAGTCGCTGCAACTGCTCTTCATCGAGTTGGGTGGCGTCGCCGTGGTCTACGTAAGCGCGTGCGGCGCGCGCGGCACGGGTGTTCGGAACAAATTGTTTTTTCGCGGATCGCTTTTTTTGATCGGTGGCCCGCTTTTGATCCTCAGTCAACAGTTTCCAGGCACGTTCCGGAAGGTATCGTTTCATACCGTCGCCGGTATCCGCCTTTCCCGAGCCTTGTTGCGTTTGCCACTCTTGCTCCGTCCAGTGATCAAGATGTTTGCCGCGCTTGTCTTTTGGCCCTATGTACCCACCTCCATGTTCCTTGTATTGCTGAGCGAGCAGTTGGGCTTTGCGCGCACTCCATTGACCGGCTTTGCCGCCTTTTGCCGAAGCCTTTACCTCTTCTTTCAGGTGCTCGCGCATTTCCGGCTTTGTGTATCGAGTCATTTTCTTTCCTCCTTTAGTGGGTCGTACCCCCAATTCATCAGGCTGTATCGCCATCGAGAACCGTCAATATCGTGCGATGGTTTTTGCGCGGTGTGGCGTTTTATATAATTGACAACTTTGCGCATGTGCCGGTAGTCGTCTTCCGACAGTTTGTCTCGCGTTTTATGCTTGAGTTCCATGATTCGTCTCCCGCTCGCATGACCGGTACTCTCCCCCTCCCCTCCGGTATCGCCGACCGATTTCGATTCTCCGGTTTGCAGCCACCGCTCAAGCTCCGCGGGTGACATGTTCGTAAAATCAAAAAAATCGTGTCGAATCTGCTTGCGTTCATCTTCCGAAAATGCCATTTTTTGCCTCCATAAAGGTCGACTTTCGGCATCATACGCCTTCGAAAACCT
>WJJU01000116.1 GCA_014729595.1 Chitinivibrionales bacterium | reverse complement strand
TCAATCGTGCCGATTCTTTGGAAAAGGCGATTGAAGCCGCTCGGTCACGGGCGGTCGCAGGCGACGTTATTCTTTTATCGCCCGGTTGCTCCAGTTTCGACATGTTCGGCAGCTTTGAAGAACGCGGTAATGTTTTCAAACGGTATGTACAAAGCCTGTAGGCGGGAGCCTTTAATGATACAGCGTCTCGGAAAAATGGACTACGGCATACTCATCGCAACCTTGGTAATGCTTGGTTTCGGCATAGTCTTCGTCTACAGCTCGTCTTTCGCCGTCGCGGAACACCATTTCGGCGGCGCCGATTTCTTTTTAACTCGACAACTCGTTCGCGCGCTTCTTGGGCTGATCTCATTTGTAGTATTCATGAATGTTGATTATCACCAAATCGGTAAATTAAGCCCGATAGCGCTTATGATTGCTACGGCCATGCTTGTGTACGTACTCGCTCTTCCCGAAAGCGGGGCGGTAAACGGCGCAAAACGATGGATCGACTTGGGATTCGTCCGCTTTCAGGTGTCGGAGTTGGCCCGTATAGCGATCATACTCGCTCTTGCGCGGCAATGCGATGAAGTTGGAGAAGAGATACGCGACGGGAAAGTACTGCTTCGCTTGCTCGCCAAGCCGGCGGTTGTGTGCGCCCTTATTGTCGTTGAGCCCGATTTCAGTACGGCCGTTCTGGTTGGTTTGTTGGGTCTGTCGATCCTTTTCATGGCGGGCGCCAAAATCACACATCTTGCTCTTCCGGTACTTTGTTTTATACCACTGGCGGCAATTTCCGTCGCTACGACCCCTTATCGCCTTCGACGTCTTATGGGATTTCTCAATTTTGGCGGTCACAAGTCCGATGTCAATTACCAAGTCAATCAAGCCCTGATCGGCCTGGGTAACGGCGGCGTCTTTGGCGTGGGGCTTGGCGAAGGCGCGCAGAAATACTTTTACCTGCCCGAGCCACACACGGATTTTGTATTCGCAATATTGGGCGAAGAAACGGGGTTCGCAGGTTTGGCGATCGTCTTGGCGGTATTTGCGTTCATGGTTTACCGGGGTGCTCACATCGCGGTTTCCGCTCCAGACAAAATGGGCCGACTCATGGCGTTCGGCTTTACCTTTGCTTTGGCGCTGTATGTCTTGCTGCACACAAGCGTGAATACCGGGCTTGTCCCCACAACCGGCGTTCCGCTTCCCTTTTTGAGCTATGGTGGTATGAGCCTGATTTTCACGATGACATCCATGGGAATTCTGTTGAATATATCGAGTCAATCCACACGACAACAACCGACTCCTCGCACGACGGTACGTCGGCGGACCGGACACAAGCGAACGGCAAGGCGATGAGAAAACCGGCAGACATACGACAAAGCGAGGTATCATGCATATAGTGATCGCGGCGGGTGGAACGGGCGGCCATGTATTCCCGGCTCTTTCGGTCGCGGTGGAGCTGCGCGCTGAACGAAACCGGGACCTCTCACTGTTGTGGGTTGGCACCGAACGCTATCGCGAAGAAGAACTCTGCAAGGAGCATCGCATACCCTTTATGTCTCTGGACGTACGCGGCATTGCCCGCGCACTCAGCCCGCAAACGCTGTTCGCCGCAACCTCTTTTGCCGCGGCGTCACTCAAAGTGCGCGCGCATTTTCGTCGGGCGCGTCCCGACGCCGTCTTGGCGTTCGGCGGCTATGTATGCGCACCGGTTCTTGCGGCCGCACGCCTTTCGGGCATACCATACTTTCTTCAGGAGCAAAATACGGTGCCCGGTCTTGTCAATAGAATTTTCGCGGGCGGCGCGGCTTATACCTTTTTGGGCTTTCCGATCGCCGGCACATGGCGCCTCAAAGGCGAAACGGTGCTGACCCGCACGCCGGTTCGCGGTGTTGTGGGTACGTACGAAGATTTTGAATATCCCCGAGGCTTTGACCGCACTAAGCCCACAATTTTGATCTGTGGAGGAAGTCAGGGGGCCGCCTCGATGAATAAAGAGCTTCTGAGCGCCGTAGGCAAAATACTCGACCGGGGTTATCAGGTGGTATGGCAGACCGGAACGGTTTCTTTCCACGAAGTAAAGGCCTCCGTCGGCTCGCGGGGGGGTGTTTTCATTTTCGACCTTCTTCCCGACCTGTATCCGTATTACGCGGCGGCCAAGCTGGTAATCGGAAGAGCGGGGAGTTCGACGATAAACGAAATCGCCTATTTCGGCCGACCCTGCATTCTCATACCTCTCCCCTGGTCGGCGGAGAATCACCAATGGTGGAACGCCGGCTACGCCGAGGAGCGAGGATGGGCGGTTAGGGTGGATCAGAATAAAAAGTGTGGAGAGAGGACGGCGAACCTCGCTATTGACATAATAGAAAACGGCGAACGATACGAGCGGATGAGCAGATGCGCGGTCGACAATACCCCCGCGGGCGCCGCCGCGGATATCGCTCGACGCGTGCTGGCGTATCAGGAGAAGAGGGCGTGATGCTGGGCCTTAGACGACATATCCATTTCGTGGGAATCGGCGGCGCAGGGATGAGCCCACTGGCCGAGTTGGTCCGCGGCATGGGCCATCACGTTACCGGTAGTGATGAGCGATGCGGCGCCGCTACTCGAAAATTGGAATCCCTCGGGATTGCGGTCCAATACGGTCACACTCCCGATCTGTGCCGCGATGCCGATCTGCTGGTGTATTCAAGTGCGGTACGTATCGCCAATCCCGAGCGGGCATTCGCCGCGCGGCGGGGCATTCCTACTATCCGGCGCGCAGAGCTACTCGGCGATCTGATGCGGAGTTTCCAAAGCATTGGTGTGGCGGGAACACATGGCAAAACGACGACAAGTTCGATGATTGCCCACATACTCCACACCGCAGGCCGCAATCCCTCGGCAATCATCGGCGGATCTCCCGTCGGCACAGAAGCGCCGCCCCCCCGCCCCGTCGGTTCGCTTCTGGTGGTCGAAGCTGACGAGTACGATCGTTCTTTCTTGAGTATGTATCCTACGCTCGCCGTCGTAACCAATATTGACACCGATCATCTTGACTGTTACCGCGATCTTGACGATATTAAAGGGGCGTTCGTGCAATACGCCGAATCAGTGCCGTTTTACGGAGCGGTTTTTGCCTGCATCGACGATCCGGGCGTGCGCGACATCGCTGCAAACATTCATGCCGTCATGATCACTTACGGAACCGACGACGGCGCTACGTATCGGATTGCGGAAGTTAACCACGGACGCGATAAAACCCGATTTGAGGTGTTTCAAAACAAAGAGCGTTTCGGGGAGTTCGAAATACCCATGGCCGGCATGCATAACGTTCGCAACGCCGCCGCGGCCGTTGCCGTTGCCGCGGCGACGGGCATTGATCCCGCTACGACGGGCGGGGCGCTCGCAAGGTTCCCCGGCGTTAAGCGCCGTTTCGAATTTCGCGGGGAAGCCCGCGGCGTGCGTATCTATGACGACTACGCGCACCATCCGCGCGAAATCGCCGCTACGCTTGACGATGCGGCTTATAGGGGTTTTGGACGCATTATCGCGATATTCCAGCCGCATCTTTATTCAAGGACCCGCTCGTTCCTCGAAGAGTTCGCGAACAGCCTGGCTCACGCCGACATGGTAATCGTAACCGGCATCTACCGCTCGCGTGAAGATGTCGATCATACGGTAAACGCCGCGGAAATCGTCGGCCGAATTAGGGAAACGGGGCATACGAATGCACACTTTATCGAAGACAAATCGACCGTGGTTGACTGGCTGGCGCCGCACCTGCGTTCCGGTGACGCCGTGCTGATAATGGGCGCCGGAGACATTGACGAACTTGGTTCTCCTCTGCTCGAAAGGATTGCCGATGGCTAAGCGAGTGGGCGCCAATCATCGCCGGAAGGCGGCCGGCAAGCGCGCCAAGCGTGCACGGCGCAAGGTCGGCCGGACCATCGTCAAAGTCGTCGGGGCGCTTACCTTGACGGCGCTGGTGCTATACGCGGCGAAGATTGGCGTGCAAAAAGCGATTACCATGGCGGCGCGGGCGGAATTGTTCAAAATCGACAAAGTCGTGGTTAAAGGCACGGATCAACTGGACGACGTTCAGGTTCTTGCGGAAGCCGCCATCGATACCGGCGCATCGATGCTGCGTCTGAAGGTAAGCGAGGTACGCGAGCGACTATGCCGCAACGTTCGGGTTTCCCGGGTAAAAATCATGCGCCTCCCCCCCGGCAAAGTAACCGTGAGGATAACCGAGCGCAAGCCGATCGCCTTGGTAAATCTTGGCGCCGTTTATCAGGTGGACGCGGACGGCGTGCTGCTTCCCTTAACGCGGGGGCTCTGCGCCAACGTTCCTCTTTTTACCGGCTTACGCGATAC
>WJJU01000115.1 GCA_014729595.1 Chitinivibrionales bacterium | reverse complement strand
CTTCCCGCAGCGAGTAGCGAATTTCCGCGTTTTCTTTTGTCGACAAGATTACGGTATCATGACTAGCCCCGCGGCGCCGACTCACACGAATCTTTGGCGCGATCGTATCAAGAACGAATGTTGCCTTGCGCATGGCCGATTCCATCCCATGCGTCGAGCGCCCAAAATACCGCACCAGAGTAAGTCCGTGAGGTAGCTCGATCGGCTCCGTATACCGTATAAACCACTCGGGCGGTGCAAGTGGGTCCAGTGAATAGTAGATGTCGACATTTCCCCGTTTTCTAAACGTAACACTCATGCTTTCATTAAACACGCCGCCGTCAGGTTCGACAGCCACGAAGATAGCGGAAGTGTCGACGACATAACTTAGCTTTCGGCTTGTCGTACGATTGCCGGCACTGTCGACGGCGGTCACATACCCCTCGAACCGATCTTCGACCACGAATGAATCCATGAATGCAACACGATCCTCCGCCGAAAGATCCGAGGATCGAAATAAGCGCACGGCTTCATTGGCGGATACCGTCACGGTCACCGGTTTGCGATAACGCCCGGTCTCCGGAGCGATCGACAGAATCGGTGCTCGCGAATCCACAACATACACCATTGAATCGAGCACCGAACGGTTCCCGACATAGTCTTCGGCGTAGTAGTAGACAACGATGCGACCTTTTTTGACGATTGTAATCGGATTTTTGTATGGTTCGATTTGTGAGGTATCGTTCAACGCATACCAAACCGCGCCTGGTTCATCGGCATGCAGCTCGATCTGAAAAAGTTGCCGGTGATACTTTTGGGCGGGGCTGATTTCAACCGAAGGTGGAATGGTATCAAGCCACGTTGGGACCGAGTCGGGCGCCGCGGCCCAACACATTGCAACAAACGCTAATGCCCCGAGAAGGCCCTTGCCCCCACTCACTCGCTCTCCCCTTCCATAAGCTTTTCAACCCTCTTCTTTTGCACTTCAGTATCCGCTTTACCAAGGGCTTTGGTCCAGTGCTCCATTGCCAAATCGCGATATCTTTTGTAGCGCATATAGATTTCACCAATGATCATATCGGGCTCCGGGTCGCTCGGCGCTATCGATGCGGCCTGTTTCAGAAAGTAGATCGCCCTATCATAATCTTCCCCGTCCTTATGACGAATCACATCATATAAAGTTTTGCCTAATCCCAAATTCACCCGGTAATCGTCGGCAAAATCCCTATCCGCCACCATTTTTTCGTATTCCATAACCGCCACTTCGTACCACTCCATACGACGATAGAGTTCGGGGAGTTTCAGGCGAAATTCCAAATCCGACGGAAAGCTTTTAAGTTGGTCCTCCACAATGTTGACGGCTTCCTCGTACCGCTCCTCCCCCTCCAGAAGCGTCACCAATTTCGTAACGACGTCACGATCAGATGGTTTGAGTTCGAGTATTTTCCGATAGTAACGTTCGGCATCCTCTCCACGGCCGAGGCGCTCGGCTATCATTGCCCGCAGTTCAACGACATCGAGACGCGTCGGCGCAAGAAGTAGTACTTCGTCAAAACACTCGGCGGCATCACGGAGATCGCCGCGCCGCAGATAGGCTAATCCCAAGTTGTAGTTGATTACTTCACTCTTTTCTCCGGACTTCTCGGCCCTACGGTAGATCTTTATCGCCTCTTTTGCTTCACCGCTTAAAAACAGCATATTGCCTGCATTGTTGAGCGCTCGCTGGGCATAGCCTGGCTCCTCGCTCACCGCCGAGAATGCTTCTTGGGCCATTTTCCGGTCGCCAAGATGCCAATAAACAACGCCGAGGTTAATGTAAATCTCGTTGAGACCGGGTCTTTTATCCCTGGCCCGCAACAGGAGCTGCTCCGCCTTACGGTACCATCCAAGTTCGAAATATGTATTCGACAAGTTGATCATCGCAGGCACATCATCGGGTGCAAGTCGTCGTGCAATTTCAAGTGTGCGCGAAGACTCCATAAGCTTTCCGGCCTTACGATAGGCCGTGCCCAACAGTGAGTAGAATTGCACCGAATTAGGCAGCATTCGAATCAAGCGCGCAAACACGTCGGTAGCCATCCCAAATTGCCCGGACGCCAGATAAGCCTGCCCAAGAGCAAAATTGGTTTGGAGGTCGACGGGCCCCGCCGCGACGGCCCTCGTAAGGGAAGCGACGGCACGTTGATACTCACCCGAGGCAAGGTAAGCACGGCCGATTACCTTCAAACCTTCGGCGCTCCCTCCCAGCACCTCTCTGTTCTCTTCGATGAAAGCCAATGCTTTTTGACGCAGATCGGTATCGATACGCAAATCCCCCGCGGCCGCGGAAACCAAAGGCCACGGTTTGAGCGTCGACAACGCCTTGTCCAGGTGCTCCCGCGCTTTCTTGGAATCGCGGCTGTCGGCATAGATACGCCCCAAGCGATAATG
>WJJU01000114.1 GCA_014729595.1 Chitinivibrionales bacterium | reverse complement strand
GTATGACGGCGGTTCTTTGACAAAAACTCGCGTCCGGGGTGTCGGGCGATACGGCTGTGCACATGTCAAGAGGTCTCCCCCTTTAGCCGCGAAACTGCGCCGGGTTACACGGCGTGTTGCTATGACTTCGCGGCGGGTTGTTCTGTAGCCACAGAGAGTGGAACGAATCGACCGTTCTTTTCTTTTGAGGGTCCATCCGTTACTGCGTTCCCGAAGAACGACCTTTTTGTGAACCGGTTTTCCTATGAGCCGATGCCAACCGATAAGATTACGATTGGCAATGTAATCGGCGTTGATTTCTTCTCTGTTGGTATGGGTGATACTCCAAGGCCGGGTGACAACTGGGCAGAAATGAGTATCGGTCTGGGAGATTACTTGGGGGTGACGTACGGCAGAAACTTCAGCGTCAAGGACTATTTTGGGCAACCAGGCGCATATTTCAAAGTGAATGTAGGTATTGGAATAGGAACTCCGATTTCCGGTGCTGGTTCAAATCTGAGGAAGTAATGACTGTGAATACCTATTTCACCGATATTTACCGGAAATACAAGTGGTTCTTGCTCGGTATCGGAGCAGTCTACCTTTTCGCTTGGGGTTACTCCTATTGGGCGGGAACCATTGACGGTGAACGACCGGGGGTTAGGGTCGCCTTCGTCAAATTTGTCTCTGTTACATTCCTCTTAGTATTGCCATCCTTCATCATATTTGTGGATTCCTTGAAACGCCTGGAATTTGCCGGCGGTTACGTTGTGGCGGGACTGGTTCTAAACATATATGCCCTTGTAGCTTATTGGCTGAAGCGAACAAAGGAAAAGAAAGCTGAAGAATGTTCCGAGAAGAAGTATTAGCGAGGGGCAATACCGGATTCAAATACGGCTTGTTAGTGCTTTTGGCAATATGCACATCCTGCTCGGGGTAATCCAGTATTGAGTATTGCAGTAAGACTACAAATGACGGTCTTCTCGAGTTGAATGTGCCGTGTAGCCGGGATATTTCCGAGCAAAAAGAGTTCACCTTTTCTGCAACGCATGATTCGAAAGACCCAGAGCTTAGAAACGCTTCGGTATTGGTACTTTTTCAGTTCATGCCGCGTGAGGTATCGGAAGAAGAGTACCTTCAAATAAGCAAGCAGCAAATCGAATCCAGGTACTCTGATGTTAAGTTCAAGGATGTTAGCAGCCTGAATATTTCTGGTTACCATGGCAGGAGCATAGAGGTCGAGTATACGGACAATGGCGACCGGCTATATTCACTCAGCGCATTTGCTCTTGGTGGAAAAGCTGCCTTAGTCTTTGTAGGAGTTGCACCCGTTTCGAAAGCCAAGGAAATGAAGCCTGTTTTCGACAAAGTCCTCTCGACTCTCACTGTCGATACTTCAAAAAAAAACGTTGCGGAGATGTGATTTAGTCGTCCTCCCTCGCACCCCGTCCTACCTCGATCTCACGCCGGTAGCGACCGCAAGGCGGTCTTTGTCCATTATTGTGCGAATGATCGCGGCGTAAAGGTTATCGTGGAGATGCGGAAGGGGAAACAGCGTTTCTTTTTTGGCCATACCATCTTCTATTCAGCCTTTCCCATAACGGAGCAGACCGCACAGGGGGTTTGGGATTATGAACTCAAGGCGGGTTACACCGTTGTAATTCTATCACCCGCTTCCATTCTTGGAGCCGGCAACTTGGCGAGTCCGTGGTTCTAACGGAGAGTTACTCCCACCTAAACCATCTCTACGGTGGAAAAGGTTTGGGCGTGGTCTTTAACAGCGAGGGAAGGGATGGTTTATATCCCGTCCGGATATTACGAAACCACGGTAGCCTATATCCCTACATTGCTGTCCACCAAAACGAGATCGTCGTCTATGAGTGTCATTTCGCTTTCGATACCGACGAGCCAGCCGGTGGCTGTGTCATAATACCTGGTTGAAGACTCGTCATGCCATTTGACGGAAGCCGGCCAAACGGTACGGCCATTCCAGGTTTTAGTTTCTTCTCCGACCGTAATGTCCAGGCTCATCTCACTGGGACACATAACGGAAACGCTTGCATTGGGTTTTCGATATTGAGGAGGAAGCCAAAATTTTGTAAAATGCTTTCCTCGTCGGCGGTGCGAGTAATAGCCGGCCTTATCGATCGACATTGTCTGTACATTTCCCGCCGATTTCGCGGTCCCAATCCATGTGCCGTCCGATTTGCGGTTGAATGTCATTGTAAAGAGCGATCGCGAATCTCCCTTTCGGTATTGAAGATACATCCCCTCTTCAAACGGTGGTGGATCCACTTGTGTTTTAGTTGAAGAAGAACAGGCGAGCAGGAACAGTATGAAGTAACAAACACGCCTTTTCATGTGCGTCCCTTTCGTTAGGGTAACTATAGTTTGCATCCTGATTTTTGATGCAATCGGCATAATCACGTTCGGCTTTATCCGGTGAGCGGTTGGGTGGTTGAAGGCGAAATGCATTATTGGGATATGCCTGGACGGCTTATTGCTTCCGTTGCATGCTTGGTCATAAGTCGATCCCGGTGTAGCATGTGCACGGGATGATCCGTCTGAAACACCCATAGAAGGAATATGCATGCGAATACGGTCTTAAGTCAAGGATCGGATATTCCAGGCGCGCCACACTAAATTCTTGACTTCACCGTTGACGTCAATGCATCTTGTGTTGTATTGTTTTGGCTGAGGCCCCGTTCAAACCATGCGGAGGGAACGATGGCGGTAACACCGTCGCGAATCATAGACTTGGCAAATGCCTACTTTAACTCTTGTGTGCTGTTCGCATCGTGCGATCTAGGTGTGTATGACTTTCTCGCCGCTCATCCTTCGGTTACCGCCGGCGAAGTAGCGAAAGGGCTTCAGTTGGACTCCAGGGCAATCCGTCGGCTTTTGGATGCTTGTGCCGCACTTGGACTCGTTCGCAAATCGAGTGATACCTATGAACTTACGGAAGAATCGGCGACATTTTTGGTTAAAGGAAGTCCGGGGGACCTTTCGGCCGCGCTGCGTTACAATCGAGACGTTTATCAGGCCTGGGGTCGGCTTCCCGAGCACATACGCACCGGCAAGCCGGTCGAGCGACCGGAGTTGCATCTTGGCGAAAGCCACGATCGTACCAGGACCTTTGTTAGCGCAATGCACGGTAGGGCACTTGCACTGGGGCGCGTGGTAGTTCCTCAACTGGATCTTGCCGGTAGGCGACGTGTGCTGGATATCGGCGGCGGACCGGGAACGTTTTCGGTGCTGATCACCCAAGCCAATCCGGCAGTGTCCTGTACGGTTGTTGATTTGCCCGAGATCGTAGCAATTGCCGCCGAACTGATCGAAGAACAGGGGGCTTCGGAGAGGGTGTCGACGTTACCGGGGGACTATCACGTCGTACCATTTCCGGAGGGTAACGATGTCGCCGTCTGCTTTGGAATGCTGCATCAGGAGACTCCCGAGAGTATTCAAGATATTTTGAGCAGAGCCAATAAGGCACTTTTGCCCGGCGGAGTCGTATATATCATGGATATGATGACCGATGCGACGCGTACGGCGCCAGCTTTTTCGACACTGTTTTCTTTGAATATGTCGCTCACAACCGATAATGGCTGGGTATTTTCGGATGAAGATTTGGGTCGGTGGTTGATTCGAGCGGGATTTATAGATTATTCGGTTGCTCCCGTGGGCGGACATTTACCTCATTGGCTCGCGACGGCACGCAAGCCTGCCTAAAAAGGATACTAAATGAAGATTTACCTCGCATTCATTGTTGCCTGCCTTACGCTCATGCTCGTTTCGTTCCTTGTTGTTGAACAGATGAACATCCCTATTCTGACTGATCCAGCATTTTTAGGTAATGCTTCGCCGTGGGCCGCGCCGAGTGGAATCGCCCTTTTGGCAGTCGATGTCTTTCTACCGGTACCCTCGAGTCTGATTATGATCGGGTTCGGTTACTACTATGGTCTTGCATTTGGGGCTATACTCTCACTTGCCGGCTCCTGCATTGCCAACTGTATCGGCTTTGGAATCGGCAGGGCGGGCGCGGAAACGATATCTCGCTATGTTCCGGAGAAGGAGCGAAGGCGGGCTGATCGCCTAATCGGTAAATGGGGCGTTGTTGCGATCATTGTCACCCGCCCCATACCGATGCTTGCCGAAACGGTAGCGATTGTGGCGGGTACAACCTCCGTTCGTTGGCGGACGCTCATTGCCGCCTCTGTCCTTGGGAGCCTTCCCGGAGCGCTGCTCTATGCCCTTGCCGGAGCGACCTCCCGAAGCATCGATGCGGCACTCTGGTCGTTCGGCCTTGTTGTTGCAATCGCCGGCGTGGTATGGTTTACTG
>WJJU01000113.1 GCA_014729595.1 Chitinivibrionales bacterium | reverse complement strand
CTTTTCTTTGATTTTTTTAAGCGAAAGCGTCCGCGACCGTGTCGTACCAACCGCATCGTACACCAAGCTCCGCAATTCCCGCACATTGCCCGGAAAGTCGTGATTCGCGAAGAGGATGTCCAACTCCGGAGGTACCGAGACTATACGCCTGTCCAGCTCCAAGCACGCCCGCTCAATGAACGCTTTGGTGAGAAGCGGGATATCGGCGCGGCGCTCACGAAGAGGCGGGAGATGCAATTCATGCGTATGAAGACGATAGTACAGATCGCGGCGAAAACCTCCGTTGATCGCAATGTTTTGATTTGTCGCCGCAACAATTCGCGCCTTTGATTTCCTCGCTTTGTCGCTTCCCACCGGAAAGTATTCTTTCTCTTGCAAAAGGCGCAAAAGCTTTAGCTGACTTTCAGCCGACAAATCACCTATCTCATCGAGAAACAGCGTTCCACCGGCCGCCTCTTCTATGAGTCCGTTACGGGCCCGATCGGCTCCCGTAAACGCGCCTTTGACGTGCCCGAACAACACATCCGACATCATGTTGTCGGATTGTCCGGCAATATTCATTGCTACAAACGGGCCCTCCGGGTTCGATAATCGATGAAACGCTCTCGCCATAAGCTCCTTCCCCGTTCCCGTTTCGCCTGTTACCAAAACAGGAAACGTGGTTCGAGCTATGGCCTCGGCATACTCGAAAAGTCCTTTCATGACCGGGCTCACCGTAATAATTTCTCTAAAAGCTTCTGGATGCCGAAGGCGACGAGAAAGGACGTACCTTTTAAGCGTCGCGGCCTCGTTGACCACGGCACGATGCTCCAGAATTCGGCGCATGCGTGTTGTAAGTACCTCGCTCGAAACCGGCTTCACCAGATAGTCGTCCGCCCCCTTCCTCATGCAATCGACGGCGGCTTCGACCTCGTTGAGCCCGCTGATCATGATGATCGAGATCTCCGGATACCTCTCGCCGATACGCTCGAGGAGTTCGAGCCCGCCAATCACCGGCATCGTAATATCCAATGCAACAACGCCGTACCGCTTTTCAGAAAGCTTGTTCATGACCAGCGTACCGTCGATTACCCGCTCCACGTTGGTGATACCTTCCGCACCAAGCGCCAATCGCGCGGCGGCAAGAAATTGCTCTTCGTCGTCGACAAGCATAATCGGCAAAGTGGGATACGGTTCAGTCATCAAAGAATCCATGCGGTTGCGGAAAGCGTTTCATTCTACCGGAGCGCCAATCTCGCCGTTTTGCATCACTGGTAATTCTACAATCGCGGTCGTTCCTTTGCCCAATCGGGATTCAAAACGCAGAACACCGCCGTGAGCCTTTACAATGCCGAATGAAACCGCCAACCCCAGACCTGTTCCGCCGCAATCGCGTTTCGTAGTGTAAAAGGGGTCCATAATACGCTGTGTATCCTCCGCCCGTATCCCCTTTCCTTCGTCCATCACTTTGATTCGAATCGTGCCGTCATCGCACTCGGTGCTGATCACAATTGCGGCGTCTATGCTTTCGAGTGCCTGGCAGGCGTTGGTAATCAAGTTAATGACGACCTGCTCCAATTGCTGCGCATTACCTTTGACCTTAAGCGGTGCCGCGGCGGGAGTCCACGAGAACCGACGAGTTGATTTCTTTACAAGATTACCAACGATAAAAATCGCGCACTCCGCCACGGTGTTGATCTCAACCTCTTGATCGAGTGCTCCGGTATCGACACGTACGAAATCTTTAAGGCTATTCACAATTCGCTTTATGCGCTCGGATCCCCGTGTTACGCCGTCCAGGAGCATGTCGAATTCGGCACGTATTTCTTTATAAGGCAATCCATTAAGCATGAAACCGGAATCTTCGGCCGCGTGCCCGTCCAATACCGGTAGTGCGTCTCGCCACGCCTTCGCCAATACATCGGCGTTTAGCATAATAAGATTGTTTGGATTGTTGATCTCGTGCGCGACGCCGGAAACCAATATGCCGAGACTTGCCATTTTGTCGGCCTGAATCAACTGCTCTTTATGCATTTTCTCGCGTTCGGCCGCCTCCTTATACGCGGTAATGTCCGCCGTCAGCCCAGCTATTCTGAACACTTTTCCCTGTTCGTTCTTGATGGGAAACATGCGTGTTCGTACCCAGCGCATCGCACCGCCGGCGGTCCGCACGCGATACTCAATAGTGCCGCCGTGTCCAAAAGATAAAAAAGCATTCCGCACCCGTGCCGCATCGTCCGGATGAGCTAAGGTTTCCATCATTTCCCATACCGTCCGAACGTCGGGCGACTCCACTCCGAAAACAACATGTGCCGCCGGACTAACATATAGAATTTCTCCGGATTCGGTTTCAGCCAACCAAAACGCCTCATTGATATTCTCTGCGAGTTGTCGGAATCGCTCTTCCCGCTCCCTCAACCGTTCTTCGAAGCTTTTTCGCTGAATGACCGCGGCCAACGTATCCGCCACGGCGCACAAAAAATCGATGTCGCGTTCTCGACGTTTATGCTCCTTGTTGACATGAATAATTAAAACCGCCAAAACGCGCCCCGCGGCCTTCACCGGTACACTATACAGGCCATGCGGCGGAAAACCGGCGCAACGGGCCGCATCCCGGAGTTCGGCGTGGTCGACGTATGTTATTCGTCCGGTTCGGACGGCGGCGCCGTAGGGTGATTGAGCGATGTCCGCTCGGTCATAGTACCGCTTTTGCTTTTCGCTCAATCCATGCGACGCGGCGAGACGCGGCCTTCCCTCTCGGTGGTCAAATAAGGCCACCACCCCCTCGCATTGACTTACAAGCCACGGTACCCGCGGAACAAGCGCCAAGGCTTGTTCGAGTACCCGCTCCAACCTCATATTCTCATACGAAAGATTGAGGATTCCCGTAGTAACCGATTGTAAATCATAGTTACGGTGAAGTTCCTCCTCTATTTCGAACCGCTTCATCGCTTCGCCGATAAGCGGTCCGATCGCATCCACCAGCACCGCTACTTCGGAGCCCATTGCATTTTTTTTCTCATCAGCCACATGCACCGCGCCGATGATCATATCACGATATTTGATGGGAACAACCGCCAACGTACGAAAGCCGTGGGCAATACATTCACCGCGATATTGATCGCTCCGACTTTCGATTACATGCGTAAGATCCTCCACCGTATCACCGCACCAGAAGGTTCCGCCCGTAAGAAGAAACGGACGTTCGGCCTTATCGCGTTCTCCACTAATCACCCGTGCGCAAATACATCGGTCAGTCCCCGGCAGCAGGTAGGATTCCGACGCCAAAAAATCCCGGTTGTAGCCCGTCCATGTCGTAAATTGCGCCAAGCCGCTTTCATCGACAACGCGAATACCAATGTGCCGGCAACCGGTCCATTCTTTCAGGAGCGCGATCACTCCCTCCAAGTAATCTTTGCGCATCGAAGACCCTGCCGCCAGCTCAAGGAGACGATTAATATTAACGAGCCGCCGTTCCGCCCGCCGACGTTCTTCGATTTCTTGCTTGAGAAGTCCATTGCTTAGCGTCAGCTCACGCGTACGCTCTTCAACTTTTCTCTCCATCCCCTCATGCGCATTCTTAAGCGCCGATTCGAAAGCTATACGCTCGGTGATGTCTCGGGCCGTGGCAATCACAATCGAGCGTCCCATCGAGGAAATTGACCTAAGTACGACCTCAACCGGAAAATCCGATCCGTCCGCACGCCTGTGCACCGTCGATATCACGCTCTTCGTATCATCACCACCTATTACCGCATCAAATATCCTTCTCAAGGACTCAAGGTCATATTCCGGTTTTATGTCATGGGGTCCCAACGTCAAGAGAATTTCACGATCGTAATCCAAGCTTCGACATGCCGTGGTGTTGACGTCGATAAAGCGCATCTCTTGCCGATCGATAAGGAAAACGGCATCGGCCGAATTGTCCAGCGCGGCGCGGAATCGGCGCAGTTCCGCTTCAACCTCACGCCTTCGGCGGTCATGCCACTCAGAGTCAAGACGCGCTTTCAGCAAGGGGGCGACCGAACGGGCAAGGTTCTCCAAAACACCCGCATCTTCCCGTCCATAACCGTCTTTCTTGTTCGCAACCGCAATCTGGCCTATCAATTCATCGCCGAACAGGATGGGCACGGCCATGGCGCAACTCAGGGAAATATGCCCTTGGGGGACCTGAAGTCCTTCATTGGCCACCATCGTTCGCTTCTCAACAAGCGCTTGCCCCCATAACCCACTCCATGAGGACCGAGAAAACCTGATACTCTTTTGCGGCATTCGACATGCATCCCAAACGTCACGGGTCATCGAAGGTGAAATCAGATCCCCGTTCTCTTCAATGTAGCCGAAAAAACCGAAGGGGCTGTCCACTTCTTCAAGAACAATCCGAAGCACTTCGGAATAGAGTTCTTCACCCTTCGACAAAAGAAACGCCGTGGCAATACGATTCCGTACTTTGAGATAACGCTCGGAAAGATGCTGGTCGCCCCCCCCTACCGCCCTCCCAAGAGTATCGTTGTCGCCCGGACTTTCTCGTTGGAATTTGCTTTCGGACGTGTAGTGGCTACCTTCCATCCACTTTCCTTCTACCAACGTCATCAGGTTGCTTATTAGAGCCGCTTATACAATCTCCCGAAAGCCGCGGCTTGCCGGGAAACCGGTCTTGGTCTGCAAACGGGCTTGCGCTGGATTGGCGTACCGGCGGGAAGAAAATGAACGTGACACGGGCAAGGTTGCGCAGGCCTGTCAGGTCCTCGTCTTCGTCACTCTTTCAGTTTACCAAGGTGGGGCAAAAGAAGTCAAGATGGAAAAAGAAGTGTTGCGGTAAGTATTACCGCCGTATTTTTGAGCAAGCGCCCAACAGTTAGGGCAACCTAACAATGCACACACTCCCTAACTCGAGGTCAAGTATTATATTGAGATTGATGCGGACGGAGAGTTGGAAATATGGTTACGATCTGATTTGTTGCGGGTTATGAACGGAAATCTCGCTCATCTTCACACAACCGAATCGCCTCATGCGTTGCGATCGAGTGCAATGCGTTACATCGTGCCGTCAGTTCTTACCGCATTGTGCCTACTTGCGACCGGCGCCGGCGCTCATCCCCACATGTTTATTGATGTCAGGGCCAAGTTCATGCTCACCGACACGAGCCTTTCGGGCGTCCACTTGTACTGGGATTTCGACGAAATGAACAGCGCCGTTTTCATCGAGGAATTCGACCGCAATCGTAACAACCGCTTCGAATCCGATGAAATCACCGCCATCGAGCAAGGCGCTTTTGCCGCTGCCGCGGCAAGTAACTATTTCACGGCCATTACGTGGGATACCAAAGGGCTCAAAATCCGTACCGTAGATCGATTCTCCGCCGGCATTCGTCCCAACAAGCAAGTGCGGTATTCGTTTTTTATACCCTGCACTATTTTACTCGACGATATTATCGACAAAGACATAACCGTTTCCTTTGAGGACCCGTCGATGTTTGTCGCGTTTACTCTTGTCAAAGACATGATACAAGTTGGCGGAACGGATCGGGTTTCGGGAACGATCCGGTTCGGCAAGGCTGACTACCTGGAGCATGTCATATTGACCATTTCCCGGAGCGAGCCGTGACGGCACGGCATTTACTACTGCTTTCGGCACTCCTTTGCGCGACCTTTGCGCATGGTAACCCCTTTCGCAGCTCGTCGCATGACACCGCCTCGCACCATGTCACACCCCCTCCACGGAACGCGCCCACGACCCCGGCCTTTGGCCGTCTCGAACGCAAGATTCCCTTTGTCCGCAAAATTTTCACCTACCAGCGCACGCTGACGACTCGTCTGTCGCGCCGTCTTAGATCGATTCAACAGCAGCCGGGCGTCATGGCGGTAGCTGGATTATTGTTTTTGTCCTTCATCTACGGCATGGTGCACAGCCTGGGTCCCGGTCATGCCAAAGTATTGTTTCTCTCACATACGTTTGCACGCCCTTCCACTATTCGGCAAACCTGGCTGGCCGGCGGACTCTTTTCGCTGACCCACGCCGGTACCTCGATTGCGCTTTTTCTTGTTCTTCGGCTTTTGCTGGGCGCCGGGCAAGGCGACATTAACATCTATTCCCGCAAAATGATGCGCATCAGCGGTGCGTTGGTTTTGGTTGCGGGCATACTTATTGTAGCAAGCACACGGCTGGAACACCTTGTGAACACATCGGTTCAACGGCTGGTGAAAAGGGCCTCGGGGCTTACCACCGTGGCCGTGTTCGCCGGCTTTGCACCCTGCCCGGGAGCATTCCTGATTTTGGTATTCACCAGTATTCTTGGTATGCTGCCTGCCGGCCTGATCGCGGTCGGCGCCGTTTCGCTTGGTATGGCCGTCACCGTGAGCACCGTTACCTCGGCCGGGGGGCTCCTTGCCGCAAGGATTTCCGGAGATCAACGAATACGCCGCGCCGCCGTGCTGGGGAAAATTATCCGATTCGCCGGCGCGACGGGGATTATACTGCTTGGCTTGGCGATGATAATTCACTGAAGTCCGGCGAAAGACTCCTATTACTCGTAATTCAATTGATTCCGCTCGGGAATTGGTAAGAGAATCGTTGCCGCGCGGCCCGTGTAAAAAAGGGTGGGGGATATAAGGCGCTTTGCATCAACGAACGAGGAATCTCAGATGTCGGCCGATTCCTTGGAATGATCCGTAGCCGGACTGGGCTCGCCGTGCCTTTTTTCGGGCGTCCCCGTGGGCCGAGACCAAGTCGGGTCACCCCCGGCGTTAAGTAACCCCATACGACGTACCCGTTCCTGCCAACGTCGGCGAGCGTACATCTGCATATCCCTCACACTATCCGCCTCATCGATTATCTCGGTACCAACAAGCGTCTCTACGACATCTTCCATGGTAACGACACCCGCAAACCCCCCATATTCATCGATCAAGGCCGCGATGTGTTCCTGCCGTTCCAAGAGACGTTCAAACAAGGCGGCAAGCGTCACCAGATCGGGTAAAACAAGAATTTCTCGCTTGAATTCTTTCAGCATTTTGCCCGTTTCGCCACGCGCGGCACTAATCAGAAGGTCGGTTTTCAAAACATAACCGGAAACATCGTCCTGCGTCCTGCCATACAGGGGAATGCGGGAAACGTGCAATCCCTCGGCTTGCTCGGTTAGCTCTTCAACCGGTGTGTCTTGGGGATAACAGACCACCACGGTTCTCGGCGTCATTATATCGCGAGCCCGCAGCGAACTGAACCGGATGAGGTTTTTGAAGATCCTCGATTCTTTTTCGCGAAACACACCCTCGGCGGTACCAAGATCAACCTGGGCGGTGAACTCTTCACGAGTGAACCCCTCCGCTTCGCCGCCACGAGAAAGAAGCTCGGTGAGAAGGCGTGCAAAGACTACCAGCGGATACATGGCAAATATCATGATTTGAAGAGAGCGCGCCGAAAAAGCCGCCATTCCTCGCCAGTGCCCCGCCCCCAGAGTCTTGGGAATGATTTCCGACAACACCAATATGAGAAACGTCAGTAGCGCCGAAATAAGCGCCACTGAAACATCACCGAAAACCACTTGCGCCTGGACACCGACACCCGCCGCGCCAACGGTATGGGCGATTGTATTAAGGCTGAGAATGGCGGACAACGGCCTATCGATATCATTCTTAAGGTTACGCAGAATGCGACCCGCCGTCGGACGCTTGTTCTCCAACACCGCGATATACGAGGGGGTCACGCTCAAGAGTACCGCTTCCAGGATGGAACAGAAAAAGGAAACGGCGATTGCCAACACTAAGTAAAACAGTAAGAGAGTCATGTGGAATTTCGGATTTAGGATTTAGGATTCAAGATTTCAATCGCTCAACAACAAGGTCTTTTCACAACGGCACAAGCCGATCTATGCTCCAGATCGCCTTTTGAAACGTCTTCCTTTCCACGAAAAACGTCCAAAAACTCCCAGAACCACCGCCGCAACGGTCAGCGGCAACTGCAGGAGCGAAGCCGGGAGCAGGAAGCGGCGCAGATCGCGGCAACCAAAGAGCCGTGTGCCCGGCCACATGAGAAGATACTCTCCTCCTACCTTGACCGCCAACATCAGCCCCAAAGCCTTTCTCGCCTTACGGTCGAATACGGCTTGCGCGCAAACCGCCGGCAGGCAAACATAAAACACAAATATACTGCTCAACAAGGCTACCTGCTTAGAGCCATAGTGGACGGTTTTGGACCCCCAACGCTTGCGCTGCTCAAAAATGGCGTCCAAAGTCGGCGTAGGTTTGGTTTTCACCGCTCCCGCGGGATCGGTCATATAGCGCACTTCCCAATCCCCGGTTTGAGCAATGCGTTGAAGAAGCAGATCGTCATCACCCGACACGACGTCGCCCATTTCGCCGTATCCGCCGATTCGCTCGAAAATCTCGCGACGAAAGGCAAGATTGTTGGCATTGGAATTGAGTGGGACGCCGGCTCCTATCGCGGCCGCCGAAACTACACCGTGAGATAGAAATTCAACCGCCTGCAGTGCAAAAAATAAAGGATTCATACCACTCGGTCGTTCATACGTAGTAATGCCTTGAACCAGCCCGACGTTCGCGGCAAAATATCGGTCGATCGTCGCAAGCCATTCGGCTCCCACCACGCAGTCCGCATCGGTGAAAACGACAACCTCGTTGTGCGCTCGTTCCACCGCTTTGGTGACGGCATATTTCTTTGGTGAAACGCCGGCGGGGGTGTGTTCGATCCGCACAAGCGATACATTGGGGTACTCCCCGCAAAACCGCT
>WJJU01000017.1 GCA_014729595.1 Chitinivibrionales bacterium | reverse complement strand
GGATAAGGTTGTCGGATCGGTGCCGAGATAAAGCGTGTGCCGCTCAATGCCGCACAGCCCCGTTATGTCCATACAACCGACATTAAATGGTACCGTTCCGGTTTGAAATGTTGAATCATGATAGCGAACATAATTGGTATCCGTCGGGTGTAGGATTACGATTTCCCGCGACGGATTCGTGAAATAGACGAGCATGGTATCGAGACCGACAAGTCCCTGATCATCCTTTGCCCCTACGACAAGACGTTCGGGATCTCTCCCGCGATGCCATAATCGGTATATCGGATCAGTTGTACTGTCGACCCATCCATTGTTTCCAAGACCCCAGTAGTATTTTACGATTGAACCGTTCGTATCGACGGCGCTTACGGCGACCTCAACCGTATCCGCCATTGCAACCAACGTATCCGGCGGTGCTACGGTTCGCGGGCGCCCCGCTCGAACTCTTACCCACAGCATATCGGGCAACGAACTGAGACCGTCATCGTCAAGAACGCGCACAGAGATCGGAATAAGTCCCGTATCGGCGAGCCCCCACGAGAGCTTCAGCGTATCGGAAAAGGATGTATCAACAGGTTTACCCTCACCTACCAGCCACAGATACTCCTCAACAGTCCCGTTTTCATCGACGGAAACGGCTTGCACCACCATTGAATCACCGGGCCATACAACCGTATCGCCGACAATAGTTACCTCGGGCCGTCCAAGGCGGACATGCACAACGGCGGAATCCGGCTCGGAAACAACACCGTTTTCATCTTTACTCCGTGCAAACACCCTCCACCGTCCAGCGTCGGCCGGCTCAAACGAGAGGGCGAGAGACTCGGCATGGGTTACGGTGTCGTGAGGGAATGATTTGACGTATGTCCATAAGTATCGGGTTATGGAACCACCGTCTCCGGTACCAAAGGCTCGAATAACAACCGTGTCCTTCACCCAGGCGGCGATATCGGCTTCGAGCTTTACGCTTGGTCGAGAAAGCCGAATGGATATGACGGCCGAATCCTCCGCACTCGTCAAGCTGTCGTCGTCAAGCGCATAGGCGCGAACAACATGGCGTCCCGTGTCGCTTTCCGACCACCACAGCGACAGTGTACTCTCATGGCCGGAGGTGAAGTATGCCCCCGTATCCACACGCCAGTGGTAATCGACCGTGCCGTTGGTATCGTAAGCGAATGCGCGAATTGCAATGGTATCGCAAACCACCGCCACGGTATCGCGTGGCGCGATTGCTATGGTGGGAGCGTATCGGTGCACGGTAACGGTCACGGTTTCGGGCTCTGAGACAAGCCCCTCCGTCGATAGACCTTGAACGACAATTCGGTGCACGCCGGTGTCGTCGACGCCCCATGTAAATCGGCGCACACCGCTTATCGTCGTATCACAAAGGAACCTCGTTTCGCAGTTCCACAGGTACCGGGCTAAGGCGACCGAGTCATCGGCAGGCTCAGCCCAAAGGGCGAGGGTGTCATTGATCGCCGCTACCGTATCGCCGATCACGGTCAACGACGGCGGTCGAATATCGACCGGCATAACAGGTATTTCGGTATCTCTCACACAGAATGGAGCGCATAGAAGAATAAGCTCGACGAGCAAAACGGTTTTTACGGCTTGATCCGCGTTTAGGCCCCAAGAACCGGAGGTTCGACCTTCCGGTCGCAAATCAGAATGTTTTCTATTGGTCGCCAAACGGTTCCTCTCCAAGGTTGTTCCATCACCTTAGATTAGAATATAATGAACAACCGCCTACGGCCAACGGAAATATATCGTCGCTATTAGAAATGGGGCGTCGGTTAAGGCTACACCTCAAGCCCTTCTTTGCCTCAACACGACACTTGAATGAACGCTCAGTAGTTTACCCCGATGGACATGGAAGATTTCGCCGCGCGCCCAATAGTTTGCGTGATGTCTTCGATTACCCGCTCATCGGAGACGATGCGATGCGCCGCCGCCCATCCCAGAACATTTTCCGGATTCGGGTCTTCCCAAAAAGCCTCGCGCTCTCGTACAATTTTTTGATGGAAATCATCGATACCTTTGATGAGCTGCGCCGGTTCGATTTCACCTCGGCTATAAGCCGCAAATCGCTCTTTCAACTTCCTCTGATGAGCTTTCATCTCTTGTTCGTAAGCCAGGCGTGCGCGCTTTCTTATCGCTTTTTTGCGTTTTTGAATGCTGATTCCCATAATGCGGAATTCTCCTCTAATCATCCAAAATGCTCACCAAACCCGTTGCAAGGTCATAATGTGCGGAAGCCACTCGAAGGGTTCCTCTACCTATCAGGCACGACAACATGGGCGAACACTCTCTCAATTTCTTCGCCATGCGTCCCGCATGAGCCACGGCCGCACGAGCAACCGCATCCGGTGAATTACGATCTATGGGCGCCAATGACGGCTCAAGCGCAGCGGCCAGGCATGGAAGATGCCCTCCGGTTACCGCACCGGTAAGCGCAGCGGTAATCGCCCCACAACATGAATGCCCAAGAACCAGTACAAGTGGAACGCCCAGGTGCCCGGCGGCGTATTCAATACTCGCCGTCACCGTTTGATCGACGATATTGCCCGCCACACGAATAACAAAAAGATCGCCAATACCCATATCAAAGATCAACTCGGGTGGGACCCGAGAATCGGCGCAACCCAGAATGGCCGCAAAAGGTCGTTGCCCCTCCACCGTACCTCTTCGACGCGCTTTCGTTAGATGAGGGTGGACCAAACACCCTTCAGCATACCGCCGATTTCCTTCGAGAAGAATGTCCAACACTTCTTGATGGTCCATAGATGTCCATGATATAGTGGGTAATATTTAGCGGTGTGGATATCTCCGAATTCCTCATAGCCGCAAAACTCACGACAATGAAACTATCACCCCAAGATTCGACGACGGCAAGGCTTAAAAGCTTAAATCCGGCCTAGCTTAAGAGACCACGCAAAACTAAGCAAGGTTTTGCGAAACGCCAAATACCTCAGATAGCCGAACTGAAATGAAAATCGACAAGACCGGGCCTTATAATTATATATCAGAGGCGGCTCAATTTCAAGAATTTATTTTGCCGAAGAGATTCGGCGGGAGTAAGCAAACACCATCGGTTTGTGCTCGGGAAAGCGGCTACCCCCCCATCAAAGCGCCTAAGCGACCTAGTGGCCCACTAGTGAGTGAATTAACCGGGGGTTGTCTTACAACATGTAGTCTTCCGGATTTCTTGAGCACTTTCACACGACTCTTGCCTGATGAATCGCGGTAAAAACAAAGCGAGCACTCCACCTCGCCCACGCGAAGACGCTCGAGTTTCAGGTCGGGAAGCCAGGGGGGGAGGACAGGGTCAACGAGAAGCGTATGCGCAACGGCAACCGGCCGTATACCAAGCAATACCTGAGCAAATAGCCCCCATGCCGCTTCGTTCCAGAGTTGAGGTACGTTGGCGCGTGGGAATGCGTGCGGATGCGGAAACTCGCCGCGCGGATAACCGCCTACACATTCCGGCGTGTGCCCGGCCGACCAGAGACCCGCCAACTCATAAATGCACCGCATGAGCATCAGTGCGTGCTCATCGAAACCGTATCGACGCAGCCCGAAAGCTATTGAAGCGTTTTCGACCGGCCAGACACTGCCTAAGTGGTAGCTTAAAGGGTTATAGGCCGGATTGAGCGTTGACAAAGTACGAATACCCCAGCCGGAGAACAGATCGGGCGAAAACATGCGGCGAATGAGACGAGGTATATGCTTACTATCAACGATTCCCGTAGCCAAGCAGTGCCCGGGGTTGGAGGTACGCGCGCGAATAGGACGTTTTTCGGAATCAAGGCCGAAGGCGACGTATCCGTCATCCTCAATCCAAAACGCCTGATTGAACCTTTTTTTAAGCGCGAATGCTTTACGCCCAAACCGTTTGGCGGCTTTATACTCATGCATGACAAAGGCGAAAACGGCGGCGGCCTGTAGCGCGGCGTAGTAATACCCCTGCACTTCACAGGGCGCTATCGGCGCGGAGACCAATTCTCCATTTTCGTCCACCGCGGCGTTTTCGCTGTCTTTCCAACCCTGATTTGTCGGTCCCGTCGTCGATTGCGTCAGGTACTCCAAAAAGCCGTCGTTGTCGCGATCACCGTAGATCTCGGCCCAGTTGAGAATTCGTTTACAGGTGGTCCAATGCTTTTCAATGGTATCCTTTCGGCCGGTCCATGCGTAGCGATGCGCCAAAGCAACCAGGTACATGAGCGGTGACGCATAGTCGCCGTAATAACGATCGAACGGGGTGCCTCCTCTTCGAGCCGCGGGATCACTTCGCGCCTGCTGCACGATACGACCGGGTTCCTCGTCACGATACGCGTCGACCCGGCTACCCTGCAAACGAGCCAACTTGGTAAGAGTATGCTCCAAAGCATCCCCTTGGTCAAGCATGGCCGTCATCCAGCCGGCGGTGAGCGCATCACGCCCGAAAACGAACGGATAAAACGGATAACCCGCGGCCGGACACAACCACTCATCTTCGGGACCATCCAACGCGGCGGCGCAAGAGACAAAGTGAGACGCACGATTCAGCAGATCGACAAAAGGATGATCGGAAGGCGCTCGAAAGACACATTGTGCGGCGTTATGCCGTTCTATCGCATGCACCATCCTCTCACTGGTAGCTTCGTCAATCGGCTCCTCCGCATCGACGGCACGGACGTGGATCGTATGAATGAAAGATTCACCCTTGTCAATATCCATGTCCCGCCACACCTCGCTCCCCTCACAAGAAAAGGCAACTTCCGACCCAAAATGCACTTCTGTCCTAAACGTCGGCGAACCATCACGGTTCCGCATATAAAAAGTCCCGCCATTCCACGCGACCTCGGCCGCCGCTTCTCGTGTACCACCTTGTCGGGCCTCATCAATAGAACAGTAGTCGGCGCCAAGCTCAAAACTCAAACGGAAGGCGGCGACCCGGCTCCAATGATTGGTAATCGTTAGCTTGAGATCGACGCCTGTCGGACGAAGTATGTAGCGGACAAGAAACGTGAGTGTACGGACCGCGAGACCTTCCTTTATGTCTATCCCGCCCGAGCCGCTCCCGCCCGTACCTACGTCGGCCGGCGGATAAATGTACGAAAACTCCAGAATATTGGGTGCCACTTGTGCGGAAGAGCAAAGAAAAGGCTTGTTCCCATTCACCCGTATACAAAACGGAGAAAGAAAACGCGCGGCACGAAAATACAGTCCTGACAGCCCGGCTACGTCGAAGTTACCTTCAGCATTTGCAATCAGCAGTAATTGACCGCACCAGCCGTACCGAATAGCCGGAAGAACCCATGCTCCCTGGAATGAAACCCACCGATCTCTCTCCCCGCACCACGACACACCGTTCTCCTACGCTCATATTGGGGCTTTTTCCCAGTCTTCCACCAAACCGCACGCGGCAAAGCCCATGGATTATTCGGCGGCTTGTATTGTCGCTCCTGTTGCGAACTACCCCGCGGGTGCCGCTTCACTACGCTGCGCCGGCTTGTGCCGCACGGCTCCGTATGCACTCCCGACGATAAGACCGTATATCAGATGAAGAATCACAAAAACGGCGACGCCCGCAAATCCCAAGTTTGAAAGAAATATACCCGGCGAATTAAGCATCCCTGGAATAAGCGGATGAATCGCCGGCATTGCTCCAAGAAAAAGCCCCGCAATTAATATATGAGCAACGGAAAAAGCAGCCCCGATGCCGGCGTTTGCACGGTGGGTCACATATTCAAAACCTATTCCGTACAAGATCCCCAACAGACCGGAAACGACCAAATGCACGATAAAGCCTAAAAACCACGCGGCGCCGCTTGGAGCAAGTCCAAATATAGTCCCAAGCATCATGGCCAGATTCACCGGCATTCCCATTCCGCGTGCAATTGCCGTAATGGCCGTCATAACCGCGCCACCTAGTAAGCCACTCCCAAAAGCCCGTGCCCATTTCATTCAGACCCCCTTCTTCATCGCAACGGTTGCGCCAACACTTTATACCCATCCAATTATTCGGCAATAACTATGCCATCTAATCAAGCATGAAACCCCACATAAAGAATTCAACCGGCAAAGTCCGCGGCTACATTGTTAATACCGCAAAAGACGGTTCGCATTATTAACAATACGCACATTTCCGGCACGGCTTTCACCCTTTCGTACCCTGCAAATCCAAATCAGCCATGTGAGCCGCCATAAAGCCCCGTCGAAAGTGCGGATCACCTGATGAATCAAATACCGTTAAGTGACTAAGAGCCACTTTCAAAATGAGCTACGTCAGGGAAGACCGGAGGGAATGCCTGGATGTGATCGCGCAGAGTGGAAGACGAGGCATATCCTCGAAGATATGGTGAAGAAGCGCAACGAAACGGACAGGTATCGGCGGC
>WJJU01000112.1 GCA_014729595.1 Chitinivibrionales bacterium | reverse complement strand
GAGAAATTTGGTTGCGGACCTGCTGGACTGACGAACCACAAAGGAAACGGCGTAAACAATGCCTCTTCAAGACTATTTGCAAATAAGTGCGAGCCGCATCCCCGACAAGGTTGCGGTCACGTGCAACAAAGAAGCTGTCAGCTATCGTGAATTGGATGAGCTTTCAAACGAATTGGCCCGGCGACTCTTGGAGCTTGGCGTAACAAAAGGCGATCGCGTCGGGCTTTACCAGACCAAATCGATCGATGCGGTGGTTTCCATATTCGGCGTTTTGAAGGCCGGATGCGGTTACGTACCGTTGGACGTCGACTCTCCTGTTGAGCGTACAAGCTACATAATTCAGAATTGTATACTTCGCGCTCTCATCACCGACGGGCGAAACGCCGCCAAGCTTAACAAGCATTCCCGGATGTTGTCCGCTATTCCCGAAACCGGGCGGCTGTGTCTTTCACTCAAGAACGAATTACCGCCAAACGTGGGTGCAAGTTTCACGCCTATCGTTTTTGATCATTCGGACGACCGTTGCAGGGGTCAGTCGCCGAAACATGAAAGCGCGGAAGGTGATTTGGCCTATATTTTATACACCTCGGGCTCAACGGGCAATCCAAAAGGAGTTATGCTTTCTCACGGTAACGCCGAGGTCTTTGTCGATTGGGCCGTCGACCACCTTTCGCTTAACGAACAAGACGTGTTCTCCAGCCATGCTCCCTTCCATTTTGACCTGTCCGTATTCGACATCTTCGCTTCGATTAAATCCGGCGGAACACTTTGTCTCCTGCCTCCCGGCCTTGCGTATTTCGCCGACGCCATACGAAAAATCATCGCCGATAACGGCATTACAATTTGGTACTCGGTTCCATCGGCGCTCATACGGTTACTGTCCAATACCGAGGGGCTCAAGGAAGACCTCGCCTGCATACGGAAGCTCATTTATGCCGGCGAGGTGTTCAATTATCCGCTGCTGACGAAGCTGCGACATCATCTAACCGAATGCGACATCATCAATTGGTACGGCCCCACCGAAACAAACGTGATTACCACCTACCGCCTGGATAAGAACAACACCGAAGATCCGACCGCAAACCTCCCCATTGGAACGCCCTGTCCGTACGCCGATATTTGCGTCGTCGATGATTACGACGCTCCCGTTAATGCCGGCGCAACAGGCGAATTGATTGTCAAAGGCGCAAGTTTGATGATGGGGTATTGGGACGATCCCGAAAAGACTTCTCGCAGCATAAGAACCCTTCGCGAGGACGATTCCGGTGAACCCTACTATTTCACCGGCGATTTAGTGTGTCGGGACGATAAGGGGCTGCTATACTACGTTAATCGTCGTGACCACATGGTAAAAACGCGGGGATTTCGGGTGGAATTAGGAGAAATCGAAACGGCGCTTCATGCCGACGAAACCGTCACAAAAGCCGCGGTGGTCCCGATACCCGACAATCACATAACGCACCGATTGTATGCTTTTGTTGAGCTTTCGAGCGCCGCGGACGGCCCGATAAGGGATATTATCAACAATTTAGGAACGAGAGTACCCGCCTACATGGTTCC
Organism: Chitinivibrionales bacterium; assembly: GCA_014729595.1. Lineage (GTDB taxonomy): Bacteria > Fibrobacterota > Chitinivibrionia > Chitinivibrionales > WJMI01 > WJJU01. The sequence goes on along the minus strand of WJJU01000112.1, from coordinate 4,140 downwards.
CGAACAAGTTTTCGCGATGGACCGCTTGCCCCTTACCTCGACGGGCAAAATCGATCGACGGGCATTGATGTCTATGGTGCCGAAACGGACATAGTGCCGGCGGTCGGCCAGGTCTGATTTTTCCTCCGCGAGGTCGCGGCAACTATATTCGCCGAAGCGCTCGTCACTGAGCCGTCCTCAACTCTCTTACTATGAATGACGCCTGAAACTACTGGAAAGTGGCTATGAACGAAATGGATACGAGGAAAACATTACTTTTCGCGGCGGCCGGTTACAATCTTGCGGAAACCTCGCGAATGCTCGAAATCGCAAAAGCTTCAAAGGACAATTTCAACATTCTCTTCATTTGCTACGGCGGCAAATACGAGCACCTGATCGAAGAATCGGGTTTCGCGTTGCAAAAAATGGAGCCACGCATAACCAAGGAGAGAATGAAGCATATATATCGGGGGCTCCGTGGTGAAAGCTTGAATACCGTCAACTACTTTCCCTACAAAGAAATTCGACAACGGGTCGCCGGCGAGCTTGATTTGCTCGGCCGGGTAAAACCGGCGGCCGTGCTTACCGGATGGGTACTGAGCATCGCGCTCTCGGCGCGCATAGCCAAAACACCATTTGTAAATGTGTTGCACTCAACCACAATCAGAGAGTTCTACAAAGCCAATCTTCAACCCTTACCCGGCAGAACGGCCGTATTGGCAAAGATACTGCCCCAAAAAGTCCTGGTCTCGCTGATAAATACTCTAATCCTTCATTCCGGTCCGATAGTCAGACCCTACAATAAGATCGCCGCGAAGCATTCAATGAGGAAATTTCACGACTTCATCGATTTTATCGAGGGTGACCATGTCTTATTGGCCGATATTCCCGAATTCGCCAACCTTCCAGAGATTCGCCCTCATCTGCACTTTGTCGGTCCGCTTTACGCCAAAATCGATTTGCCGGTACCGGAAGATGTCGCGAAAATTCCTAAAGACAAACCTATTGTGTATTGTGCAATGGGCAGTTCCGGCAGTCCCAAGCTTCTAAAAGAAATTATACAAGGATTTGCGCACAAGCCGTATCGCGTTATTGCCCCGGTAAAGGGCATTACGGAGGAAGAAAATGTTGACGTACCGGACAATGTCATCGTTACCGAATTCGTGCCCGCTCACAAAGTTAACCCTATGGCGGACATCTCGGTGATCCACGGAGGGCAAAATACCGTAATGCAGGCATGCATTTCGGGCACGCCAATCGTTGGTATCGGCATGCATGCCGAACAGGAAGCGAATCTCGAGACATGTGTGCGAAAGGGCTTCGCCATTCATTTCAACAGATATTTTGTTAAAGCCACGGACATCATTGGAGCGATCGATACGTTGCTGCACGACCAAAAGGCTAAAGAGGCGATCGCCGAGTTTCGGACTCAGTTGAAGAAATGGCATGGCCCCGAAAATGCGGCGGCGTTCCTCAAGGATCATTTCGCATAGCCGAAGCATTTTGCTCTATCCGTCAAAAACGCCCCGCACCGGCGTTGTGTCGCGCAGGGTGACGTCAATCTTTGTGTTTGCAATTTCAAATTCCAACGAGACGCTTTTTCGTTAACCCAAAACAGGACAAAGGCCCAAAGCGATGGATTCAGTAGTGGAAATGCGAAACGTCAGCAGATCGTACAGGTCCGGCGGAGAAACGAACAAAGTCCTGGATGATCTGAGTATAACCATAAAAAAGCGTGAGATGGTTATGATTATGGGGCCTTCCGGTTCGGGCAAAACCACTCTTTTAAACATACTCGGCGGTATCGACCAGGCCGACGGCGGATCCGTTATGGTAGCCGGCGCCGATCTGACCGGTCTCGATGTTTCCTCTCTGAATAAGTACCGACGGTCGAAAGTTGGGTTCATCTTTCAATTCTATAATCTTATACCGACGTTAACGGCCGCCGAAAATATCGAGCTTTCGCTGGAAACCCACATGAAAAAAAGGGCACGAATGCGCAGTCGTGCGAGGGAATACCTCGAATTAGTAGGGCTGAGGGACAAAATTGATGCATTCCCTCAGGAAATGTCCGGTGGTCAGCAACAACGGGTCGCGGTTGCGCGCGCACTCGCCAAAGAACCCGATCTGATACTGGCAGACGAGCCGACGGGAAACCTCGATGAAGCCCGGGAGAGAAGCGTTATGGAGCTGATGAACATGCTCCAGCATAAAATCGGGACAACGATCCTCATAGTTTCCCACAATTCCGCGCTGAAAAGGTACATGGATCGCACCCTTATCTTGAGAAGAGGCAAGCTCGAAAGCGACAGGACAAATGGCGGCCATTGATCTAATAGTTCTCCGAAAAATTGCACGGATGAAAAAGCGATTCTTTGGCGTGTCTATGGTCATTGCAATGGCCGCGGCCACCTTCATATCCGGCCTATACACCGCATCGATATTGCAATACAGCGCGGAAAAATTTCTGAATGACTCAAAAATGCCGGATCTTTTCGTCGAATTAAGGGACCCTGTCTCAGAAGAAACCATTATACCTATACTCGAGCGCAACGGCATAGAGACGTATGACTTGCGGCTGAAAACGCAGGGTATTTATATGCAGGAAGGCGAGTGGTACCCGTCAATAATTATCGGCGTCTCTAACGCCGATCGTCTCGATATCAACAGAATGATTTTGGTCGAGGGGGAGTTGCTCGACGAGCGCAACGAGGGTGTTGTCATAGCGGGAATGGAACATATCGGCGCCGAACCGGGAGAACGCGGACGGTTCAACATTCATGGAACTGAGCACGTGTTCGAGCTTACGGGGACGGTCAGGACTTCCGAATACGGCATGTCCGATTACATGGGCGAGACCTCGGTTCCCGTTCCCGATGAAGTAGTGATACTCTTCGTTGGACTAGACCGCTTGCAAGCGATTGTGGACACCACCGGCGCGAACCGAGGCGTTAACGACATCTCCATGATGCTGACCGACAACGTTCGACGCGAACAAGTCAGTAAAGGACTCTCTTCATTGCCCCTCAAGGGCGTTACGGCGCGAAAAGATCATTTTACAACAACCTTCATGCAAATAGGCATAGATAAAATCAAGGTTATGATGCCCATGTTTTCGGTCATCTTCATGATTGTGGGATTTGTTGCGATCATGATGACATCCTACCGCCTTGTCATGAATGACTCAAAGATGATTGGTGTGCTGATGAGTATGGGTCATAGCAGGGCAAGGATAATCGGCGCATACCTTTGGTTGGGAGTTATGCTTGCGCTCGCCGGGTTACTCACCGGCACGGTTCTGGGAGCGGTCTTCTCGGCCGGCATGGCCTTGGTGACCGCCGACCTTCTTGGCGCCTTCGAAATCTCATATCCCCTCGCACTCGCCCCCTTTCTATACGGCGCGGTCTTCACGATATTCACCGTAATGTTTTCAGTCGCCGTACCGGTGATCCTGGTTACCCGCACAAGCGTAAAACAGGCTCTTGAACACCGATCAACAAACAAAGTCGCCCATGGATTAAGGTTTGTCCCACCCTTTCTTTCCCGGGCGACATTGATGGGAATCAGGAACGCGACGCGCAATCCCCTCCGGTTCGTCGTCACCGTGATTGTCGTCGGTATGACAATCGGGATGGCCGGATCGTGGCTGGTGCTGGTGGATTCCGCATGGGGCTTCGTTCAGGAGTCCGTCAAATCCGAGACCTGGCATGCCCGCGTGGACTTCTTTAAGCCGGTACCGGTAAACTATCTTGAAAAAAACAGGAAAGCATTCGCCGAAGAAACCGAGTATTTCGTACCGTACACATCTCTCACCGGTTCCGCTCGTAACCGAGACAAGGATGTCGGCATCGCCGTACTTGGCTGCGACAGGATCGAGGAAGTCCGCGATTTGGAACCGTTGCAAGGGATCGTCGATCTCGACAAAGCGGTTATAACCAACAAACTATCCGAAGAACTCGCTCTTAGGCCGGGAGACACATTCCAATTAGAAGTCGGCTCTCAAACACTGAGCATGGAAGTCGCCGGAGTCGTGTACGATATGATTCAAATGGCGGTTTTCACCAAACGCGAGCGCATTGAAACACTCGCTCCTTTGGAAAACTGCACCGGTCTTTACGTCCGCTTCAAGCGGCCGGAATTACTAACAAAACATACCGACCG
>WJJU01000111.1 GCA_014729595.1 Chitinivibrionales bacterium | reverse complement strand
GTGGTTTTTCGACGTAAGGAAAAAATTCAGCTTCAAGGCGTGAGCGCAACGAAGACAAGCGCTCACCTTCCTTTCTGGAGCCTATCGGCGAGGAATGCGGGTAAATTGTTCTCGATGACCTTTTTTTGCGTAACTTTGAAATCGTATTCGACATGGATCAAGGTGACCTCCGAGGCCATCGTATCATAGATGGCGTAGCACGAACGCGGGTCGAAGTTGCGAGGCTGCCCAACACTTCCTACGTTTATGAGATAGTAATATTTTTGGGCGATCTCGACACAGTGGTCCGTGTAGAGCATAATCTTGTCTTGATCCTGCAGCATGATCGAAGGCCAGTGAGTATGACCGATGAAATTGAGACGGTGGTCGAGTGAATTGAACGCTTCAAATATGGCAACTTCGCTGTCCGGAAATACATAAGTGAAATCCTGAGGGTTCGAGGGCGAAGAATGGGTGTAATACATATCTTCGATCTCCCCCGCCAGCGACAATGAAGCTAAATACTCCTTGGCCCGTGCACTCAAATTTCTCTTGGTCCATTCCATGGCCGCGAACGCATAGTAGGTGAAATTCTGCGTGTCGATCTTTCCTATGGCGGCATAGTCATGATTGCCGGCAACCGCATGCGATACATTGCCGTTGACCAATTTAACGCACGCCTCCGGGTCCGGATAATAGCCGACAATATCACCGAGACATATAATAGAGTCCACCGCCCTTCTCTCGATGTCTTTGAGCACCGCCTGAAGAGCGTCGACATTTCCGTGGATATCTGAGATGACTGCGTAGCGCATAGCTGAATTCCGGAATTGCAGCACCCCCTCGCCACATCATTTATTTTGTGGCTTACGCTGCAAAGCCCATGATAAGGAATATAATTCGTGCAGGAATATCGCAGGGATCAGCGGGGAAACCATAAAAGCATGGGCCCCGACAACTTCACGGCTCAAAGTGAGAAAACGTACGTTGGGTACCGGAATGTAGTCGAGGAGCTGCGCAAGCGGATCCTTCCGGCTTCATCGGTCCTGATCGCTACACACGATTATCCCGATCCGGACTGTCTCGCCTCCGCATGGGGCATATACCATCTGCTCAGGCACTGGGGAATAGAGAATCCGGTCATTACCTTCGGCGGATTCGTCGGCCGCTCCGAGAATCGTACGATGCTCCGTGTATTGGGAATGAAAGTAAAACCGCTCGTGGTGGTTACACCAACGGATTTCGAACGTGTCATCCTGGTAGACACATTTCCGGCCAGCGGCAATCTATCTCTGCCTACAAAAGCTCGAACCGACGCGGTTATCGATCACCATCCCCGCGCCAACAGTGACTCGACCTCGTTTTTCTGCGATGTTCGTGAAGAAATCGGCGCTACGTCAACACTCGTTACCCAGTATCTTCGCGCCGCTCATTGCCCGATTCCCGAAACTCTGGCCACCGCGCTGTTCTACGGCATCAAAACCGACACGCGTGATATGTCGCGCAACGTTTCTCACGAAGATCTCGAATGCTATCGAACACTATTCGATTGGGTAGATCATCGCCTCCTCTCGCGTATAGAATTTCCGGACCGGGATGTGGAGTATTTCCGCATGCTTCACAGGGCGGCGGGGAATATGCTTCTGCTCCAGAAGGTCGGCTACACCCATCTCGGCCTTGTTTCGACTCCGGACCACATTGCGGAGATTGCCGATCTGTTTCTCAGTCTCGAGACACTTGAATGGACCATAGTTTCGGGCGTTTTCGAAGACCAGATATTCTACTCGGTACGCTCTAAAGAGAGTGAAACCGCCGGCCAAAAGGCGCAACTGATTGCACGTCGACTCAACGGTTCCGGTGGTGGACACTCAAGTATGGCCGCCGGCCGTATTCCTATGAGCGGTCTTCCGGAGAATCGTGTACGTGAACGTTTTATTGAGGTAATTGAAAATGAGTTCGGGGTGTCTCGACACGATGTCGAGTCCCTTATAACGGGGCAATAGCCTCAAGAGGAGTTAATAAATATGTGGGACTATACCGAAAAAGTCCGTGATCATTACCTTCACCCGCGGAATGTCGGAGAGGTTGAAAATGCCGACGGCGTTGGTGAGGTGGGCAACATAAAATGCGGCGACGCCCTGCGGCTCTCATTTAAGCTGGACGCCGACGGTCGGATCGAAGATATAAAATTCAAGACTTTCGGCTGCGGCAGCGCAATCGCATCTTCGAGCGTCCTGACGGAGCTGTGTAAGGGCAAAACGCTCGAAGAAGTCGAAAAAATAACCAATAGAGATATCGCGGACGCATTGGGTGGACTTCCTCCGGCTAAAATGCATTGCAGTGTCATGGGGCAAGAAGCGCTTGAGGCGGCTATAAATTCTTATCGATCAGGCGGTAAGACGACCGAGGCGCCCGCGAGAGAAGGCACCGTCGTGTGCAGTTGCTTTGGAGTCACCGATCGGGAGATTGAAAGAGCGATCCGCGAAAACTCGCTGAAAACGGTCGAAGAGGTTACCAATTTCACCAAAGCGGGAGGCGGGTGCGGGGGATGCATCGGCACTATTCAAGAAATCTTGGATACCGCTACCG
>WJJU01000110.1 GCA_014729595.1 Chitinivibrionales bacterium | reverse complement strand
CAAAGCTGGTTCAAAGAAGTGGCTAAGCGGAAACCATACTATGGTTACCTTGAGTTTCGTCGCAGGGGTTATTATCTCTTTTGGTGCTATCCGGCCGAAAGAGAATCCGGTGGTTTTGGTGGGTCGGTTGTTGCCAAGATCGATCTCGATAAGGCGCTGGGGATGGTTGCACAAGAAATCCGGCGGCCTTTTATGATTACGGTTGAAGGAGACAGGGTGTATGCTCATTCCTGGAAGCAATCGATCGACGCAAAGAGCATGCCTTTGCCGATACCGGGATTAGAGGGGGTACGGATTAAGGCAGAAGAAGCGGGTGAGCAGGTGGAGGAAACGAAGACGGTTGCCGCGGGCCATGCAAAAGAGGCTGCAAAGGCGACAAAGCCTGCGACAACTCCCGCGAGTGCTCAATCGCAGGCGCAATCAACAACAGCCGATGGTTTCCCGTGGCCTATTATTATTATAGTAGTCGGACTTGCGCTGGCTGGGGGTGTCATAGGAAAAATCATGCATGGTATCATACAAAATCGGCACTCACGTCTCATAAACACCATCGAGGGTAACGGAAACATGGGACAAGCGCAAGCCGCACCGACGCAACAAAATTTTCCTCAACAGCCTCCGGCTCAGGCGCCCAATCAGCAGGCGGCCGGCTCAGGATCATACTCTTACTATGACCATGGCGGTAGCACGGGAGCGGCCGGCAATCAGGCCGACGATGACGGTTACTTCGAGAATAACGCTACGGTCATAATGCCGCGGACGCAGGTCGCCGGTATGGCCGAGCACGCAAGTGCCGCACCGGGGGGCGGGTTCTCCGGCTATTCGGAAAACCAACCGGCATATGATCAAGGAGCATACGCACGGCGGAATTCCCCCCCTAATGACGAACAAGTTAAACGAGAAATATACCAACAGGTACGGCAAGAGCTTGAGGGTAGGTTTCAACAGGAGCTAAACCGACGTGTAGAGCAAACAAAGCAGGAATTGTTCGCACAGGCGCGCGAAGCTCTGACTAAGAGCGTAGGTCAATATATGGTCGCCCTCCAGCGCCATGTTGAGGAACTCAAAACCCTGTCGGCAAATGACCCGGCGCGCCAGGAATCCCTCAATGCGATTGCGGCCGATATCCAAAGGCTGGCCGCGAGGCTGAAATAATCCCGGCCGGCGATGAATTTGCCTTCTGCCACGGCGCTAACCGCGGTCACTGAGGTACTCGAAGTGACCGTGGTTATCAAAGCGATTACTTCCTGCTGAACGTCACTAGCTGTCCCTAACTTCTGTTCTCCGCTTTGCGGGACCTTCTCCTCCACATTGGATCTCTTTGGTTAACACGGCTTGGCGTAACACGGCTTGGCGACTCTCCTGAATGGTCACGGCTATCCATGCGACGGTGAGCCTTGGGGGAACCAAGGATCGTTTGCATCTTCACGAAGCTGTAGGCAACACTGAGTAGTGGTGTTCAGACTCCTAAACGGCGATTATGCAGCGGCGGATAATTGGCCGTGCCGTCTGGAAAGTTCACCGATTATGAGGCAAGGCACTAGAGATACGCATGCTTTTTAAGGTGATCAATTTTTCCGCACCGTTTCAACTTTTGCAGGGCCGTGTCTTTGATTTGGCGAACTCGCTCTCGCGTAATGCTTGCTCGATGGCCGATTTCTTCAAGTGTATAGTTGGTGTCTTCACCGATTCCAAAGTATAATTTAACCACTTGCTTTTCACGCTCGGTCAGCATGTCGAGGAGCTTATCGACTTCGCGGGTAAGGGACATACGATCAACAGTGTCGTCAGGTCGTTCCAGTCTCTCATCGCGCAGAAAGTCTATAAAAGCGCCATCGCGTCCGTTGGCCAATGGGGCGTCCAATGAGGTATGGCTCGAGCCGATTTTCATGCTGTAGTTGACATCATCCTCTTTAATGCCAAGTTCCTGAGCTACCTCGTTGTTATTGGGCAGTCGACGGTATTTCTGCTCCAGCATCGCCCGTGCGCGACCGACTTTGTGGATGGTTGCAACACGGTTTAGAGGAACTTTAACGATTCGGGAGTGGTCGGCCAATCCTTGTAAGATCGCCTGACGGATCCACCATACCGCATAAGAGATGAATTTGAAGTTCTTCTTTTCATCAAACCGCCTGGCCGCTCTTATGAGCCCGAGATTGCCCTCGTTTATCAGGTCCGCAAGAGACATTCCCTGGTTTTGATAGTTTCGAGCGACGCTTACGACAAATCTAAGATTCGCCTTAATGAGGGTCTCCAAAGCTTCACGGTCCCCCTTACGAATCCGAACCGCCATCTTCGATTCTTCTTCGGCGGGAAGGGCTTTGTGTTTGGCGATATCTCTTAGGTAAAGCCCTAAGCTGCCTTCTTCTACAATAAACGGATTGGCATTAGCGCGAGGTTTAGGCATTGCAGTTCACTCCGTGGGTGGAGCCCGAAAGGTGACAAAGAAGATACTTCTATCGTAAAGAGCCTGCCTCGGCAGACCTCATCAAGCCTATGTATAGCGCATAACTACCCTTAATTATACGGACAAATATGCTCAACATTGCCATTTTTTTTCCGAAAATGCAATTTTTATCCGAGGGCAAAACAATTGGCCGATTAGTCGGCGACCTCGCGCCCTTATCGCGATTTTTATGCCAATGGTTGAGGTCCCGTACCCTTTTGTTTATCAATTACATACGGAGAGGCCTTCGTTCGAGTGCCTTGCACAAGGATGTAACAGATTGGGCCGAGGTGGTACAGGTCGGGCATTTTGCCCGCTCGGTTGTTGGTGCCGTTTCCCGCTTCTTGCATGTGTAGCGTTGTGTTCTCTATTCCGAAAGGCACGGCTAATCGTCAAAATGCATGATAACAGAGTTGAATGCTGTCTTAATAACGAGCTTGCCGGACCGCTCCGGTTTTGAGTTCTCGTTTACCTACTATCTCTGGACTGTGCAATGGCAAGATTGTACCTAAGTACGACCAAAATTTTTAGGTTAATCAAACCAATGAGGTGGTAGCAGGACACTACTTTATCTGGCACCATTACGGAAGGCATGCATAAACGCCGCCTTAGAGAGCAACATGCCGCCTGCATACCATTTTCGCGGACAATCCATAAAAAAACCCATGCCTTTTAGCTGGGGTCGCGTGGCATGGCTTTAAATGAATTTTTTGCATGAACCGATGAATGTTGGTAAGCGCCGTCGGCGCGCAAAAAAATGGCACGGCCATAGGGAGTCGAACCCCAAACCTCCTGATCCGTAGTCAGGTGCTCTATCCAATTGAGCTATGGCCGCGCAACTATTTGTGCGAACTCACTAGAAGCCATCTCATAAATGAGTGTGTTGGCCCGACACTGAGCGAGAATGGCTGTGCCGCGAAGCGCGAAGCAGACATATCCGCTGTGATATGGCGATCCAGCGCGACAAAGGCATATCATTCGCAGTCAGTCGAAGCCTGCAACCATTTATGAGATGGCTTCTAATATAAATATCTCCAAGAAGATTGTCAATGCTTGGTCGTGCGATCTTAGCCCCGTCACGTTTCGGTCATGTAGTCGAAAGGGATGGTGTCACGAAAACAACTGTACGTTTTTGTTGCCCGGCGGTGAAGGATAGCCGGACATATGAGCCAATACCGCCGATCCGCGCCTTTCAAGCGGCGGTGAGAATGATAGTATCAATAAAGTGCTTTCCGGCAGAAAGCACTTTTTCCGCGAAAAACAACATAGAACCGGCGAAAAACCTTTCCACATAGTATCTTACTAACGTAGGTTGTCCGATTACGTTAGCATATAAACAATCACCGCCGGCCGTAGTGCGGTATCGGAAATCCGGCGAAAGCTTACCTATGCCTAGAATTAGTCATTCGCAAACGGAGCATTTGAATTATATCACATTACCCCGGAAAAATAGTTGTAGCAAATCGCGATTAGAACCCGTGATTACACTATTTTAGGGAATTCTAATACGATAGCGATAGGCGGGTGTTAAGGTGTGGGGGAATCGCATCCCGGCGATGCGCGAAGAAGAACGAATGTGTTCGTATAATCGGAAAGAGGATCATTCATTTTGTTCTCAAATAAATGCACAGGCAGACTATTGAGTTTTACCGCGGCTACGGGTATCTTATGGGTGAGCTTGAGCATGATTGCGCTTGACGATGAGCTGTAATCGAATTCGGTTGCTTGACGATCAGCTCCTATAATAATATCCGCGACGGTTCGACGGAGGCCTGATGCCGACTCGTTCCTATGTGGTTACCAGTTCATCGCTTAACAGTCCTCGGAAAATCCGCGAGTCATTAGGGATCTCGCCGGAAACGGAAAAAACGTTACGCATGTCTTTAGAAATGTGCCGGCTCGTTAGTCTAATTACGTTCTGAAGCGGGCGCGGTGTTCAGGGGTTTCACACTTTTTTGAGCGTTTGGGTGTGCCGTATGTGTCTAAAAGTGTAATGGTTTTGCTCAAAGATACCTTCAGGGGGCTCGATGAATCCTTTGAGGGTGAAATCCCACGGGCATTTGACCGGCAATTCCACCTAAGTGCGGATTTGTTGGTGAAAAAGCAATAAAAAAAAAGACATGCTGAATAATCGGCTGAGAACCCAAAACCCGCCACTTCGGGTTTGACCCGGAGTCCGGAGGTGTAATCCCGTTTTGTTTGCGTTTGATCTCTGGACGCCGGGTCGAGTCCGGCATGAGGGCGGACGGGTTTTTTCGGCGCTCTGTCGGAATCGTCTGACTATGTAGTAGATACAAAATGGGCGGTTTTGGCTACATAGTGAGTATTTGTGCAAAATTACCGCGCCGTGGTGACTGAATAGAGCGTATCTTTGGATGCGAGAGCGAAATCCCTAAAAAAGGAGAATTGTTATGCCGTCGGCCGATATTGGCAATAAGTATGATTTCTTGTCGGGTACTGTTCGGGTACTGGTAATCGAAAATGACAAAAAGGCATTAGCGGCGTACAAAGAGATAATGTCCCTTTGTCATCTTTACCGCGTGGATTTTGCCGCAACTATTACAGAGGCGGAATCACTTATAAAGAAAAACGGATACCATGTGTGTTTGATGGATATCGGTATGCAGACATCAGTTTACGACGAGCTGTATTTACTGAAAAAATTCGGAAAAATTCTGAGTTTTCTTATCGTAAGTGCTCAAAGGAGTCTTAGTACCGGTTGTATGATTGGTCGGCTGGGTGGGAAAGTGCTGCTGAAGTCGGCGGCATTAGGAAAGCCGGAACTAATGTTGGAAATCAACAATCAATTCCTCCGATACCTTATTAGCCCGTTGGCCTGCAATCTGGCGGATGATTATCAATTGTGGCAATGCCAATCGGTTTTAATTAACGAGAACCCTAAGAGCGTCTCCGAGTGGGGGTATACGGCGGGTATTCCTGAACGTTACTTACGGGAGAAATGGTTTGGGCGGGTCGGATGTAAACCGCGTCATTCGCTGTTTTTGTATAACGTTTTCACGGATGCGTTCGCGGCCGTTGTCGAGAATGTTTATGGTTATTCCGTAGGTCGTCGTTTTGACGAAGGCACATACATTCGTCGAAAGAAGCATTACGAAAAGAATCGTGTAGAGCTGAATTCGGTTCTCGACAGATTTGTTGAGTTTCGTATGCCGGGCGAGGACGAACTATCATTGCTGTACTTCGGCGCTTCGAACTCACCGGAATCGACGAGGGGAGTTTGGCTATAGTCACGGCGGAAGCTCAGTTTGGTATCGTTTCCGAGAAGCCGTCTCATAAATGCGGATCTCGCCAAGTGGGACAACGGAGCGCGATGGGGCCGAATGTGAGGTATGAGAGTACAAGGGTCATAATGGTTTGATCCCGAAGGGATCCTATTAGCTATGCTCCAGAACGGCAGTGACCTTGCGATGCATACCGGCCTTATACAATGTTTTAACAGCGAATCGGAGTCCATGTATGGGCAGGATTCCCGCGTGCGGGAGGCAAAACGGCCGGCGGGCCGCCCCCCATGCCGGGGGGGTTGAATTAGCCGGGCTCGTCCCGCTCGACAGTCGACGGGAGTATTTCTGAGATGGCTTCCAGTAATTTTTCCTCCTAGCCTTCCTTTTCATCCCGTTCCGCGTCCGCGGGACGGGATCAAGGAGGGTTCTTGTCGAGGAGTATTTGGGCTTTTATGGAGGATTGCTGAGTAGTATAAAGAAACAGCAACAGTAAGGATCGCTTAGCCGTTCTGAAAAGTCGATTCGGGGGGGGCAACTGATTTCGGAACAGATTGTAGCGATTTTGTTGTCATGAAGAGCGTATTT
>WJJU01000109.1 GCA_014729595.1 Chitinivibrionales bacterium | reverse complement strand
GAGTGTTGTATCTCCATTTGGATCCTGATGGTAGACGGCAATGGTGCTCCCCGTAACGTACGTTCCCGAGAATACTTTTTCGGTGAGTACCGGCCCCTTGCCCGCATAGCCGATAAGGAGTATTTCCGTCGTGTTGGGATCATAACCGCAAACATCTTGGGCCGGACGGGTGGGGGTGAGGGCCAGTTCGGCGATATCCCCCGAGCGCTCATCCCGTTTCAAACGATGGTAAGCGAGATTGCCGATGTGCTCCGGCAAGGGAAAAGGTGCGTTGCGGTATGCTTTAACGGCTTTGTAAAGAGATATGGTTGCATTGTCCCGTTCATTTTGAGCGTCGAATACGATGGAAGAGATAAAGTGGAACATTCCTTCGTCGTTATATCCGTCTTTGGCGCTGCCGTTTTCCTCGAAACGATCGAAGACCAGTTGCGCTTTGCGTGTTTCGACAAGCGATTCGTCGTATTCCCCCTTGGCAAGGTAGTCAAGCGCCATGAATTGATGGAGCAAGACGCGCTCGTAGCGTCGTCCGCGATAAGGGCGAACGTTGTCGTTGGTAAGGAGGCTTGCCGCCTCGTTGGTAACGGAACGCGCATAGAGTTCATCGAGGACTACTTCTGCATTTTTAAAATGGCTGAGACTGGAGTCGTACCGGCCCGCGTAATGAAAGAGGAGACCCTGGTCGTACCAATAGAGCAGACGATTCAGGTTTCCATACAGCTTTTTACCGGATTCTCGAATATCTTCGATTACGGCTTGATAATCGCCTTTACCCGCGGAATCGGCAAGAAGCTCTACCCGGCGGGCGCTGCGTGTCGTGCACATAAGCACGAGTAGCGAAAACAGCGCGCCGCCCTTTGCAAGCCACCGCCTAAGTTTTATTTCCCACATGCGCATAAGACTCTATGAAATTCAGAAACGAGCCTTGCTGCGAGTAATGTATTTCTTGATTTTTTTGTCGCCTATCCACAACTTTTTGTGGCTTTCAATCTCGATAAGCTCCAAGTCGACCTGGTAATACATTACTTTTTTATTGCCTTCCTGGTCCGCGATCGTGTTGATGCTACCGATGAGCATAAGGTCCGCTCCCGCTTCCTGCCCCGATTCTTTAACGGTTTGATCCGAAGCGTGTTCGGCCTGATCCTCTTTTTCAATGCGAATTTGCTCGCGCTCTCTTCTGTTTGCCACAAATTCAACCTTGCCCGAATTAATCAGGGTCCGTTCGAGATCCTTGACGAATGTTTCGACATTGATATGCTCATGGCTTTTGTTGCGGATGTCGCCGACGATAATGGTGGGGACGGGATCCTTATGCGCATAGGTGCTCGTATACCAGGGCCGCGACAAGCAGTCGGCGATCATTTCTTCCGCCACCAGCCTCGAGTCCGTGTCATTCCACTTGCCCGATAGATCCACCGTGGCGTTCGGGTCAATTCTGGTGACCTTTTTGCCGCACCCGGCGGCAAGCAACAGCGAAAACACACATGCTGACACGTAGGGAACCATTGTTTTCATGGCGATACCTCCTTGGAAATACTCAATTTCGAACTCTGTTCCTGATTTGTCCCGCTATCTTGGTACAGTATTTTCACTTTCAATCCCGCTCCGCTTCGGCTCCGACGGATGATGTGCTCGTGATCCCTCGCGCGCTTCAGACGCTGTAGCACTCTTAAGGGAATCGACGGCCGCTTCCGGAGCATCGTCAGACAACGATGACCCGGGAGCGGCGGCCGTAGAGGCTTCTCGTTTTTTCGTGGTGGACCGCCGCGGCGCTTTCTTGCGCTTCCGACGAAGCGTTTCAAGACTGTCTTCCACAAAACGAAGTCGGGGGTAAGCTTCTGAGCGACAATACTCTGATTCGGGAAAAGAATCGCACAACGATGAATACAATTTTTTGGCGGTGACCTCTTTGTAGAGGATGTTGTCGCAAAGCCAAGCCGCGGCATATATGCTTCGAGACGCGATATCTTTTTGGTCAGGGTACGCTTTGGCCACCCGATAATAGGTATTAACCGCCGTCAGTGCGTCACCGTGCTCAAAGTAGATATTTTCGGCGTCCCGGAAAGCTTGACGAGCCGAGTCCTCGCGTGTCATGACGGTTATTTCAAATCCCATTTCCTTCTGCGCCCGCTTGGCGTGCACCGTTGCCGGGTAGCGCGTGAGAATCAGTTCGAACAGACTGTCCGAGCGCGCGGAATCACCCTTCATGTGCTTGGAAATCCACGCGTCGGCGTAAAATGCTTTTCTTTTAGTCTGAGTGTCCGACGTCGTATCGTGGGCGACCGATTCAAAATAGTGAAGGGCGGAGTCCGGTTCTTCGAGCTTGAGCCAGAAGATTTCCCCTATCCGATAAGCGATAGGTTCCGGCCGTGCTTCCGGGCTCGACGTGTCACTAGTATCGACTTCCGTGTTAACCTCGGACGCCACGATAAGCGAATCACGGTGCGATTGAAGCCACGAAATCGCTTCCGCTCTTTTCGACGCCGTTAATTTTATTTCGTCGTCATTGGACAATATTTCGGCCTGTTTATAGTATTCAAGCGCCTTCTCATAATCACCCAGTTTGTGCTGATAGATAAGGGCCAACTCAAAATATGCTCGTCCACGAACCCAACGTGCGCCGTCGCTCTCGGTAAGCTGTTCAAACAAAGCGATCGCCTTGTCCTGCTTGTTCATCTTATCAAAGATAAATGCCTTTTTCAGTAACACTTCTTCGTCGTGCCCCGCATACTCTTTGTTTCGAATCATCCGTTCCACAAGTGCCAGGGCTTCTTCGAAGCGATCGAGCTGGATATAACAATCGAGCAGGTTCATATCCACGTGGAAAAGATAGCCCGAAAAATCTTTCTTGCGCGGCGCTTGTACAAGCATGTCGAGTGCTTTCGGGTATTGGCTGAGCTGCATATACAGGTCGGATATTTTAATGATAATCCGGATCTTTTTCTCGATGGTGGTGACCGTCTCGAGAATGCCTTCAAGAAGGGTTATCGCCTGAGCCTTGCCTTCGCGTCGTATGGCCAGCTCGGCCAGCAGAAGGGATACTTGTTCATCCTTGTTGAGCGAGGGATAGCGCTCGATAATCATGTGGAATATTTCTTCGGCTCTCGGGAGATTGTCGCTTTCCATATAGGCTTTGCCGAGGTAAAGATAGGATTCCGGAATGAAGGGACTGTCCCCCCGGCTCATTTGAAGCTTCCTTAATCGTCGAATCGCACTCGGCATATCTCCTTTGTAGTACGACGCCCGTGCCATAAGGAATAGGGCGTCATCATGCCACTTCTCACTTTTTGGGTAGACATCGAGTACCTTTTTGGATTTTTCTATGGCTCGATCATAACCGGCAAGCACCGATGCGGGGAGCTGGGCCGAGCTGTCGGTGCTGGTGCGGTGAAACCGTTCCTGCTCTCGGTACGCCCTGTTGAAAGCAACTTTGGCATTATAGAACGTATTTAGGTAGGCGCAGCCCATAATTAGAGCCGCAGAAGCAACCAGTGTAAGTCTAAATCGGGTGAAGCTAAACTTGCTCATATCGTTTCGACGGGCGGAGATCCTCCGCGATCCATTTTTCATATGTTATTATGATTGGCGCGGCGGCGCCGGCCAACTACTGTAGCCACCCCACATGCTAAAATACATCGGGGGGTGAGCTTTCGCGCCTGAGATTAATTCATGCTTCCGGCGGATTGCCGCATTTCGGCAATCCCCTAATCCCTCCCTCATCGACACGGCAAACCTATATATTTTTAGAAGCTATGCAAAGCCCTATCCTTACTACCACCCGCCTGGTCGTATTATTGTTGTCTGCATTATTGCAGTCTATCGCCGCTCAGGTCGATACCCTTGGGAGTAAATCGATCGACTCGACGTCGCCACCGATTGAGGCTACTCACGATGACGGCGAAAAATCGGCGACGCGGCACCACGAGCAAGCCGTTGACGACACAAAGCATGAAGGTAGCGCGGATACTCTGAGCAAAGCGGAAGTGGTGAATTGGGCGGAAGCGACACAGACCGCCGACAGTGCGGCTCTTGATTCAATACAACAAGCGGCTCTCAAAGATTCGATACTCCAAGAGCAGCGACGCCCCGCCCAACTATTTATGCGCCATACCATCGATCCCGATACTCTGTTCAATCCTTGGAAAGTCGACCAGACTTCCATCTACCATGTCGATGCAACCGGCCTCTCGGAAATTCTTCGCCTTAATCCCTTTTTTGTGGAAATCCCGTTCACACTTACCTCGCAACTCAACCGAACACTCTACATGGGTTT
>WJJU01000108.1 GCA_014729595.1 Chitinivibrionales bacterium | reverse complement strand
GCGCTCTCATCACATACGGATCCTTGACCTTACCCAACCGCGGCAATTTTCTTTTCCGAAGCCCACTGAAAATGGGTCGGCTCGCGAGCGGTTCAAGGCGGCTCTAGGGCACTACGGCAACCGTCATCTCGGCACCGTCCTTCTGGGTCGATCAGCCACACTCGACAAGAGTTTTGTGCACGAGATCCTCGGTACCCGACGTCCGCTGGTGTGGTTTGACGACATCGATGAAGACCTTCCGTGGCCTCTGTCGGCGGCGAATTTCTCTCGATGCCATTTCAGCGAGTACCGCGCAGTGTTGTGCGCTCTGCAAAAGCTCTACCAGTGCGGTCATCGACGAGTGGTGTATCCCTATTTCGACAATCATGGATGGGAGCCGGCCCGGGGCGGGTTGGTCGCCGGGGGATCTCGGTCTTCATCATTTCCGGATCTCGCGGTGGAGATATATCCAATCCCTCGGATGAACGAGCTTGAGAATATGCACGAAAGCCGGGTGGGGGGAATCGTGGAATGGCTCCTCGAGTATGGCCCCGTGCCTGTCCGCGAGGCATTGAAAGAGTGCATTCGCCGACGAGAGGAACTGTGCAGGCGCTGGTCGTGCTACATTGCTGAGCCGTGGCGGTCACACCCGCTGGCGGCTTCGGTGGCACTGTGCATCGGAAGATCAAAAAATGAAATCCCCCTCACCGCGGAGGAACTGTCGCTCGAAAACCGTATACATCCGGCAATCAACTTCTTTCCACTCATGCGTACGCCGCGACCGACGGCGATTGTCGCACCCAACGACCTCTCGGCGATATGTGAACTCATCCCGAGTCTACAGGAGTACGGATTCCGCATCCCCGAGGACCTTTCGCTCATTTCATTCGACAACCACTTCAGCTACTCGTTCCAAACGCTGACCTCCGTCGATTTCGGGTTCGACTACCTGGGCGCTCAGGCATTTCGATTCATCACGGGTATGCTGCAGGCCAATCGCACACGCAAAGGCGATATCCCTGCTCGTCCGATTGTCGTGAACAACGGTTCGATGGCCGCTGTGGATCGACTCGATAAGGATTGAGAAATACCCCGCACGTATCCTCCCGGGGCCGAATTCACATAGAAATCGCACGTGGATGGGTAGGTGCCTTCGGATGGGATCTCTCATCGATTCCCCACCGCGGAAGACTTCTACGAAAAGACGGTGGCATACCTGGTGTGATCATTATGGACTGAGACCTACGGCGGGGCGCTGAGTTCCCGCGGGTCTCTTGGGTTGATCGGCGACAATTGGCCGATTTCTTTTTTGGGGGGAGCGGCGCAAAGCCGTGTGAGCGAGTCCCGGCCGGCCACGCGACTTCAGTGCTTCGAACGGCGGATCGAATATCAATGGAGCAAGGTATGTCCCTATTGGCCGGAACCACCGGCGAAAGGCGGCGGGGCGTTCAGCAGGGAATCTATGCTAAACTCCATCACGGCCTGATTGTAGGCGCTTGACAGATACTCGCCGTTCTCCCGAAGCGCGTCCCCCCCGGAAACGGCCAGCAGAAGTCGATCGTGTTCCGGCGCTACGGCATACTGATGCGTGGAGACGGCATGGCACCCGGTCCCCTCTTTTCCGATGTCGCGGTAGACCCGCCGTACGGTTAACAGTAGCGAGTCCGCGGTCAGCCCGCCCCACTGTCGCCGGTATTCTTGCTTCAACTCCCTGTAGCGCGGCCCCGTGAAACAGGGCTTCCCCGATTCGCTGTCGATCGTCGATTGGTAGTTGGCGAACACCTCGGAACTCAAGGGGTGGTTGGTTCGAACCAGTAATCCCCGCACCGGATTGTAGGAATACTCCCGGCCGCGATGCTCATATTGATTGGATTCCGCGGGTCCGTCCCAGGTTCCGACATACACCGAGTCCGCATCCATCTCGATCACCCGCGCCGAACGTGAGGGTCCGTGCCCAACGATAAACGAGTAGCCACCCGCCAGGGGTTTCGCGGTCAGAAGCTCCACGGCCTGATCAAGGGTTCGAGCCCGCAAAAGGGTATTTTTGACACGGAATATCATGGGAACTCCGCCGGGCCGTTCCCGAGAGCTGTTGATATTGAGGTTGCCCACTACAATTCCGTGCTCGTTTACACCCCCTCCGACGCCGACGTACCCGGGCCACGAAATCGTTATGAACGCGGCCCCGTCGGCTGGGTGATAGACCATAACAATGGGATGAATCGTCTTCTTCCGTCGATGGTCGATGGTGAAATAGGTGTCGTTGCTCTTCATGAAGCACAACGAACCGTCCCTTGTAGCCTCTCCCCAGGCCGCTGCCCCGGCGCATGAGGTGAGATAGGTCAGGGCATGCAGTTCCTGTATTCTGCGCAGACACACCCCGGAAGCATCCGCCCCGCCCTTCATCTCCTGCTTGAACTCCGAGGCAATATGGGGTTCTTGCTTTTTGTGCACACTCAGTCTGATATACCACATGAGCAACGGTATGGGTACCCACCTTTTTTCCTTGCGGATAGTGGATTTAATCGCGCGAAGGGCATCCTTTGTTTCGTACTTGAGTAACTCGGCATGTTGACGGCCCATGTCATAAAATGAGCCGGACAGGTGCACGATTTTCAATCCCCGGCGGTTCTCAACCCATCCGACGCCACTCGGCCGTTCGCACACTGTTTCGCCCCATGCCGCTGTGATACCCCGAAACAACAGCGCGCATGCACACGCAATCACCTTTGTCATGTTGCATCACCCTCCGCCATAGCTTCATTTTTCGGCCGCACTCCGTCGTCTCGGGGATCCTTACTCCCCTTCACTCCAAGCGTCGGGAAAGAATACCTTCGTTACGATTCCGCGGCCGTTTTCCTCGGCCAAGTACCGGATCATATCGGCGACCGCGAGATCGAGTACGCCAAGCCCCAAAGGACGGAACACGGTCCGACGATCCGCTCCTACATGCGACGGGGTGTTATCGTAAAGGATATTCCCCACCCCGCATCGCACGAACCCTTTATCGCCGGCCTTTTATCCCTCAAGATACATTGAGGTCTTCTATCGGCACGCATGGTCGATGTAGTCAACCATGTTGCCACCATTCAATATGTACTGGTTCACCGGGAATCGAAGTCGGCCGTGCTTGAAGGGAGTTTACGGAACTGGTCTTGTGACCGGCTACGAATCGAGGCGTACTCCCTTCACCTGATCCGTGAAAATACATCGCGCTTCCTCGTTTGCAAAGACAAAATCGGTGCATTATCCACTCTATGTTGTCCTGGCCTCAACTCGGCGCCTTCTTACTCCGGGTCCCGGACAGGTGCCTATACCCTCTTGCTTCCCTGTCCGCAATGGCCTTCGTCCTACGCATAAGGACTCGGCGAGTATCCGGGTATCTTCATCCCGGTTTATCCCTCAAACAGGACTCTTCCAGCACTATTCCGTCCTGCCACAGCTCACGAAGCTGCACTCTTTGCTTTACGCTTCAGCCTACGGATTCGCCTGACACCCCCGACTGGGTACGACATACGCATGTCGAGCTATTGATCGTTACGTACAAACGGTTCGGATCGCGAGTTCGACCGCAACACGCCTTCGCGGTGTCCTGTCGGGGCAAATTCAGCCCGGACGTTACCGCCCGAACCCGCCCCCCGGCTACTCATCCAAAAAAGGTAACTGATGAGATGAACTCCTTTCAATTCATGAGATGTGAGACTCGAAGTCTCGTACATGCGCCGCTGTACGGGATGCATATCGCAGGTGGACCATGCGATTGGGGAACTCCCGGAGGATACGATTGTGCTATACACGAGTGAGCACGACATACTGGAGAAAGCACCCGGGATATGTTCACTTGCGGTCACTAGGATCCCGTTCATCCGGCATTGGCCCGATCACACCGTGCCGAGACGGGTGTGCGGCGAGATCGTGGAATCCGTGGACATGCCGTCAACCCTGCGCGGGCTTTCGGGGATCGAGCCCCTTGAGACCGAAGCCTGGTACCACATCGGTGACTTATTATGGATCAACGGGGATATTCTCCCGAAAGGCAGCACCAACAGCGGCTGCTATATTCTTCGTGGTAATGGTGGCGATAAGGAATTCATTCGCGTGGGTAAGTGAGCACATTGGTATAGGAGGACGATGAGGCTAAGGGAATCACCCTTAGCCTCATCACCTCCCCCCACTTTGTTGGCGGCATAGAATGTCGAAATTGCTATTATACCATTACCATTTCAACTCTACCCCAGCATATACTTTGGTGATATCACTGGCCAAGCCCCCAGAATATGTTGCGCCCATATCATAGACCGGTTCCGGTACTCTTGAACCCAGAAGGTTGGTACCGCTCACATTGAGCGCAAAATGGTCATTGATACTTGCAACGATTTTGCCGTTGAGTCGAATTTGATGCCTGTTCAGCTCGTACTTAAGGTCATCCTCTTCCCCGGGTTTGCCCTCAATAGGCGAGTGGTAGTATGGATTGATAGATACTGTAATGCGCTCATCCGCCAATTTCTGAATAAAATTCAATTTCACAAGGTGTGCCGGATAGCTTGACCAGCGCAGTTCATCTCCATCGTAAATGCAAGAAGTGTTTAGGGTATCGGTAGAGGCAACCGGCCGGGTATAGGAATAGTTGGACTCAATAGTTGTCATATCATTGGGAAATGTATAGGTGAGTCCAATCTCGCCGCCAACCGCCCAAAACGTTTCCTCTGCATTGTCGAACGTTCCCCCAGGTCGAATCATACGATAATCCTCACCTTTAGCTTTCCTACGGGATAAAAGAGTATCTTCAAGCCAGGGATTATCGCTAAACAATACATTAGGCCGTTCCCAACCCATCAAGTCATCATATCGATTACCGAAAGCTGTGGCCTTGTATTCTAAATTTAGGGGTGTAATAGTGCCATTAACCCCTGCCTCCATGCTATGGACTGTTTCGTTTTTCAAATCCTCCAATGTTACGGACAAATGCTCCTTTAAATAGGTTTGAAATGGAACTCTTGCCGTCAGATAGTTCAAATCCGGATATCGGAAAGTCTGCTGATACGAGGTTCGGATGGTATGGTTGTCGGTTATAGAAAATGAAACAGCTAGTCGCGGTGCGATATTTTGAGAAGCCGCGATGTCAAATGTTTCCTCTTTTTCGCTGATAGTTATTTCCAATGGATCATGTTGGACCCGATCGAATCGGGCGCCGGCAAGGATGCTTAACCGATCGAATTCCATCATGGTTTCCGCGAATGCCGCAACTTCAAGCCATTTGTGCTTACCGGCCTGGGGTTTTTGGGCTTCCTCAGTCGTTCTCATAAAATTAAATAAATGGGTGCTGTCGCTATCTAAAAAGTTCCGCCGCGAAAAGTTGACTCCCACCGCCAGTTTGTTGTAAGGGATGCTTTCTGTTTTAAACAGAAGCTGCGGCTGCAATACAATCTCTGATTGAGAACGTTGCTCATCGCGCGGGGGAAAGAAATTGAAACCAGGAACTTCCTTCTTGAGCTTTTCCCCGTGAATTGTCAGTGCCCGGAACTCCTCGCTCATCGTACGAATAAGTGTGTAATCAAATCGAGCCTCGACACTGTTCGCCTCGTTTAAATTCATGGTAACTCGGGGACTCAGCGCCATTGTTGTTGCAGAATTCTTATCACTAAAGTAATTCAATTGATCAGATGAATAGACAATATTCTGG
>WJJU01000107.1 GCA_014729595.1 Chitinivibrionales bacterium | reverse complement strand
TTACTATTCCGTGCAATCGCGCGTTTAGACTTAAAATGGCTTTCAATGCTTTGCCCCGACAGCCGTCTTTCCGACCACCGAGGCAAAGCTGATCCGCATATAAAAGCACTACAGCTCTTCTTCCACCTCGTCGGCCGCTTCCTCCGCGCCTTCTTTGGTTTCTTCGATTGCTTCATCGACCTCTTCCCCGGCCTCCTCCGCCGGTCCTTCCTCGCACGCGCTCAACGACAAGAACGCCGCCATCGGCAGTACCATGATAAGTTTTTTCAAGCTCATAAGCCCTCCTTAGATTGATAATTAAGTGTATGGCAACCCTCTGTAAGTGAAGATACCCCATTTAGACTCCTACTAATCACTCTTTGCACCACTCAAATGGCACGCATGCCATTACCTGCAAATATCATACCAAAGGTTGAATTTCTTACCACACCACGGGCACCCGGCATGCTACTTGCTAAACTGAATGACCCTAACAGCCAGAGGTGATGCCGGATATATTCCTAACGGCCCCTTTTTGATTTAAGCGGCCCCATCAAAATGAGATGTGTTTGGGAAGACCGCGTGCGTGAGTCTGGATATGAGGTACACCAAGAAGGCGGATCATATACGATGAGGCGAGGAGACGCAACGAAGCAGGCGGGCCCTCGCAGCCGGTCTAAGTCGAAGCTCATTTTGGAAGGGGATTTTCTTAGCCGCAGCAAAAGGATCGAGCTTTTTGTAATGGGAGGACAACGGGATGATAGCGTGCGCGTGTAGTATGAATGCAACCGCCCGTCACTTGTTAGCCGATAAAAGCAATGTAGAAAAGGTAGGCTATGGGACGATCGCTCAAAGATATCGGAAGACTACTGAAAGATACCGTCAAGAATTGGGTAGGCGATAAGGCTCCACAATCCGCCGCGGCAGTTGCATTTTACACAATCTTTTCGTTGTCGCCGCTTGTGATTGCCGTGGTAGGCATGCTTGGATTTGTGCTTTCGGAAAACGTTGTTCGCGAGGCTCTCGACGAGGAGATCCGCGCACTCATTGGTCCGCGGGGGGCCGCATTGGTAAATGATACACTCACACGGTTGGCCGATAGAGGAGGCGGCATAGTGGGCACGGTAGTGGGTGTGTTGATGACCGGTTTCGGGGCGACGACTGTATTTGCTCAGCTCCAAAACCAGCTCAATGCCATCTGGAATGTCGAAGCCAAGCCCGGCAAAGGCGCCCTTGTTTTCATTCGAACGCGCATCCTCTCTTTCGGGTTTGTCCTTATTCTTGGCTTTCTACTTCTTGTGTCGCTTGCAGTCGATGCGGCGCTATCGGGTTTCGCCTCGGTGCTTGCCGACAGGATTCCCGATATTGCTCCGGTAGTTCACATAGGAAATTTTGTAGTCTGGACAGTAATCGTAACGGCATTGTTTGCCGGTATGTTCAAGTATTTACCGGATGTACAGCTCCAATGGCGCGACGTGATCCCCGCCGCAATCCTTACCTCAATTCTTTTTAGTGTTGGTCGCTATCTGATTGGCCTGTACCTAGGCCACAGCGCCGTGGTTTCAGCCTATGGGGCGGCGGGATCGTTGGTAATTATCTTACTCTGGGTCTACTTCTCATGTCAACTATTCTTTTTTGGTGCCGAGTTCAGCAAAGCATACACGAATCGGCGGAATCATGATACACCGGTAAACGATTTCGCCGTTCGCGCCCAAAACGCCAAAGCCGATGGATAGAGCCCGTCCACACTTCAGGAGCCTAAGGCCAAAAGGAATGAAATAACTTACTGAAGCAAAAGCGAACTATTATACTCAATAGTGAGACGGAGTCAAGCAATGCAGGGGAAATAACCTTAGTATCTTTGTCGATCGCACCAATTCCGGATCATCGATTCACCCACTCCTTTTCTTCCATCAGGATATAGCGATACTTCGCTTGCAGCGCGGCGAAAAGTCCGTAGATGATTAGGCCCGCGGCTTCCGCCATAACAAGCCCGAGCCCCATAGGCGCTTGTGCGATTATAGAAATGGCATCCCCGTGACTGCCGGCTTTCTGAGGGTCATGAGTTACCCACGACCAAACAAGCATGCCCGCAAGCATCCCGAAGAGAACACCCCGGGCAACCAAACCTACACATCCAAGAGCGAGGAAAGGTAACCAAGCGTTGCATTCCCGCAGTTCTCTCTCTTTTAGCGTCGCTTTGAATCGTACGGTAAACGCCTGAAAAAATTGGTATAACGCGCTGAAGCTAATTATTGCGGCAGCGAGCCCTATAAGCCAGGGCCCATACCAGGTTCCCAACAACTGAGCAACGCTCGATTCGGCTTTTTGGTCACCACTCGTGGAGCTTCCTCTCCACAGCAAGCTCAGCACCCGCCATCCAAAATACCCATACGCGATTCCCAGAAGCGCAAATACCGCACGCATGATCGTGCCGTTGATTTTTTTTCCCATCTGCTCGGTGTCCCAAATCACCTGAACTAGGCGCCATGCGGCAAAACCGAAAAATCCGCCTGCAAGAAGAGTGATATACACCTTGCCAAGCATGCTTTGGACCAATCTGTTTAATACACCAATGAAATCAGTGCTATTCTCACCGGAGCCCGGGAACACATGTAAAGCCATCAGGCCCACTGTTGCGTAAATGAGACCGTGCGATATGTGCCCCACCTTACCCGCGGTACGAGCCCACGGGCGAATAGTTTCTTTCATAGTCTATTTCTTTCCGCAACAACCCCGGTTACTCTCGGCATTC
>WJJU01000106.1 GCA_014729595.1 Chitinivibrionales bacterium | reverse complement strand
GTATTGCGATGCCGCTCAAGGCTTCGCCCGAAAGCTTCGTAATCGTAGTCATTGTCGCTCAAAGCAAGCGAATCGAGCATAGTGTCGCCGTGCGTAATCGCAAGATAGCGTGGCGCGACCACGACCGTTAATTTTACTTTCGGTTTGCCTTGCGAATCGTCAAGACCGGTTCCCACATTCGGCGGGAGCGAGAACTTGAGAATCGCAAGGTGGGTAAAAACCGCCATCGACACAAGAAATGGAATCAAAATTATAAACATGTTCATGATTGGCGTTATGTCGAGTTCGGCGATGTCGGCCGATTCGGATATCGTTCGTCCGCGTGTAAGAGTGGAATGGGTTCTCATGCCGGTACACCTTTGAGAGTATTCATAATACGCGCCACCGCTTCGTCGATATCCTTAATTAACGCTTCCCGCTTATTGGAGAGCATCGTATAGCCAATCATGCAAGGGACGGCAACGATGAGGCCGAAAGCTGTTGTATTCATTGCTTGCGAAATCCCGGTTGCCAGCATACTCGCTTTTTGTGCGGCGTCCACCGAAGCGAGTGAACTGAAGGAGACCTGAAGTCCGGCAATCGTGCCCAACAGTCCTAAGAGGGTGGCAATATTGGCGAACAAAGCAAGATAGTTGAGCCGCTGAGATATTTTCGGCAATTCTCCAATCGCGACTTCCTCAACCCTTTCCCGTATTATCTCGAGGCTTTGTCCCGCCGCATAGCCGTCAACCGCCGTGCGAAGCAGAACATAAAGTGGGTTACGACGCTTGCCCACGAGTTCTCGGGCTTCATCGGTGTTATTGTGCTTTAGCGCGCGACTGAGATGGTGTGTCAACATCCGGGAGTCGCCCCTGCAAAAAATGAAATAGTAGATGATGCGTTCGATCACTACGGCCGTGGCAATACCCAAGACGGTGAGGATGACCCACATGAAGGGTCCACCCCGATTGAACTGTGTAGCAATAGTCTGAAGCATCGCAAACCTCCTTGGTAGTTTGGTGATTACTTGTGGAGCGGCAACATGCAAGCAGTATGCCATGTGACAAAATGACCCATATCGGCGCGAAAATGGCTTTTAGGGTGGCAAAAAGGGCTGTTGAGACGCCTGGACGGCTGTGGCGGATTCGTTTATCACACGGTGGTATGTCGGCGGGATATATCATCGTGATATGATGTCTCGAGTTTATAATGCGTTTGTTCGCCGTGAGGTTCAATATTAATTACGCTATGTTACCCAATCAATGGAGTCCTTACTTTTCAATGCAGTTGTGGAGCCTCATAATTAGTTCCTGCTCATAATCGTATCGTGCCGGCGGCTATTGAGGCCGCAAAAGTCACTAAGAGCCGATACCAAAAACTTTTTCATCACCCGAGACGATGCGAGGAGATGTGGAACCCGGGCGCGCGGCGTCGTCCCGCGGGGTATATCCTCGGGAGATTCGGCGCGGAGGCGCAACGCCGCGCCCGCCCTCCGTCGCCCGTTGCGGGCGGACGGAGGGTGTGGGGATAGGCTCTAAGTCTCTCGTGCGCCCGAAGCGACCGGCAACGTCCGGATCGGTGCTTGCTCTGAACAGGCACTTATTCAAAGTACCCATTGCGCCGCCACGATATTATGAAGATTATATCTTTTTCATCTCTCATACCCTGTATTGGTGAGCCGTTGTATTTTGTATCTGCAATACACACCGCAACGCCTCGTAGTGAAGAGTGATTGCTATTTTTATGGTTGTGGAGATTGCCGCGATAATGTGCCGGGAGTATGATGAGTAAGATTATGGTTGCCATGAGCGGTGGCGTCGATTCTTCCGTGGCGGCTCTGCTTCTTCGAGAGCAGGGGCACGATGTTGTAGGTGTTACCATGTGTTTGGGCTTGACCGAACCTACGTCCGATCAGCCGAACTGCTGCGGTCCGGAGGCTGTTCGCGACGCCCGTGCGGTGTGCGATCGTTTGGGAATACGCCATTATGTATTTGATTTCTCGGCGGAGCTGGAAGAGCGAATTATCAAGCCGTTTATTGAGGACTATCGAGGCGCGAGGACTCCTAATCCCTGCGTGGAATGCAATCGCCGCCTTAAGTTCGACACACTCCTTACAAAAGCGCGCGGTTTGGGATTTGACGCCCTCGCGACAGGTCATTACGCGAAAATAGAGCAACGCAATGAACGTTGGGTTCTATGCCGTCCTCGAGACGCATTCAAGGATCAGACCTATTTTTTATATCGTATCGATCCGCGGGTTCTTCCGCGAATTATGTTTCCGTTGGGGAACCATACCAAAGAACAGGCGCGTGAGGAGGCTCGTAAGGCCGGGCTGCCGATCGCTCAAAAGCC
>WJJU01000105.1 GCA_014729595.1 Chitinivibrionales bacterium | reverse complement strand
TCTCAGGTGCTCGCACCACATACGGATAAGCATTTCTGGGTAAAAGCCGAAGTGTCTTCCGGTCGGGAGCGAGGAGGGGCCTTCTATTGTGATCTTATAGAAACCGATTCCGCGGAGCGTATCGTTGCGAAGATGGCGTGCACAATATGGCGTCGAGAGCTTTCGCTCATTCGAGCAACTTTTCGACGCGCGGGAACGGACTTGCGTTTGGTGGACGGAACGGTGGTGGGATTTTGCTGTGCTCTTCGATTTAGTTCCCGATATGGCCTTTCGCTTCAGGTTGTCGATGCGGACCCCGTGATCGCTTTAGGGGAACTTGAGATACGCAAGCGGCGAATATTGGAACGTTTTCATAAAGAAGGGTTATTTGAACCCAACAAGCGCTTACCCGTCCCGCTTCTTCCGCAGCGTATCGGTTTGATCACCAGCACCGGTTCTGCGGCATACAACGATTTTGTCAAAACTCTTCGGGCCTCGGGATTCGGCTTCACTGTGTTGGCGGCCGATACGGTCATGCAGGGCGAGCTTTCGGAGGCAATGGTGCTTCGAGCGCTTCGCAGGCTCAAGAATAAAGGAGTGGAGCTGGTGGTTATCGTACGCGGCGGGGGAAGTAAGAGTGATTTGTATTATTTGGACAATGAGGCCGTCGGCCGTGCGATCGCCGGCTTTTCAATTCCAGTATGGACGGGAATCGGGCATGAGATCGATCGAAGCGTGCTCGATTATGTGGCCAACCGTGAGTTTAAGACGCCGACGGCGGTTGCGGAAGAGTTGGTGGTGCGACACACGGAGATGAAACGGCACCTCTACGAAGCGGCAGGCCGCCTCAGACAAACATGGCACTATCGGCTTGACCTGGCGGCACGGCATCTATGCGAAGCGCAAACGGGGATAAGGCAGGGTACCCGAAAGCTGCTGGACGTCACGGCGGGGGCGCTCATGCTTAGAGCGGGAGAATTGCGGGCAAAGGTGCGAACTCGAATTGCGGAGGAAGAGAAGAGGGTCGCTCTTGCTCGGCGGTCGGTAATCGGCGCTCCAACGATAACGTTGCGCGAAAGGTCGCGTCGATTGGAGGAGCAGAGCAACGAGATGGCTCGGACTGTCCGTCGCCGCCTTCGGAACTTGCGGCAGGTACGGGAAGATTCGCGGCGCCGATTCGCGGCGGGGCGCTTTTTGCGAATGACTGAACGTGAGCGCCGCGAGCTGGAACGTCGGATGGTTGCCGCGCGGCGCTCCATAGAACAGCGTCTGCATTCAGAACAAAAAGCCTTGCGCGGCAAGGCGCTCGCCGTTCGAGCCGCCGATCCGGCCCGCGCGCTCGGTAGAGGTTACGCACTGGTATACGATGAACACGGGAATCTAATCCGAAGTGTCGCCGAGCTTTGCGAAGGAGTTTGCATTTGTACCAAGCTCGTCGACGGTACTATAAGCAGCACGGTTGACACAACAGAGGAAAATAAACATGAATGACAATGAGTTAACATACGAACAGAAAGCGGAACGGCTTGACGAGATTCTGACACGCCTGGACAACTCCGAAACTCCCATAGACAGACTGGCCGAGGACGTTAAAGAAGGCGCACGACTCATCAAAGAGCTTGATCAAAAACTCAAGCAGGTAGAGACGGAAGTAAAGGACGCATTCAAGGATCTTGAAGACGGGACAAAAGAGACGGAGCAATCCTAGCTTACACTATTGCGCAATCGCCCAGAGTTCCACTCTGCGGTTTGTCGCATCACGCTGGGAACTATATGGTGATGCAACAAAGTGAATCGAACCGACTCCCCACGCCTCGGCAACCGAAACTCCTTGCTTTCGCAAATAAGCCGCGGTACGTTCGGCATCCAATGAAGAGGCCGTTTTGCCCCCGCCGCCTGATTTCGAGCCGGAAAAGCCTACGGCCATCACTTCCAGGTTTTTCCCGTGTAGAAACGCCGCAACGCGGTCAAGATCATGCTTGCTTGCGGAAGTAAGGTCCGCATTTTCGTCATCGATACGAACGTTGACGGGCAAGCGTCGGGCGGAAAGCAATAGCGAGCGGTAGCGGGTGGGCGCGTTCCATAATATGGGAGAATGCCGCAGAAACATATCGCGCGGCAGAAAACCGGTTGAAGTTATCAGTGACCTTGCCTCGGTACTACCCAGACGCGCACTGATGTCGAAATCGTCGTTGTCCGCATGCCCTGGTAAAAATAGCGACACACGCCGCGAAAGGCTGTACTCCTCGGTCAGAACGGAAAGCTTTGTCGGCAGCACCGGTTCCGCACCTTTCTCGCGGACGGCTAAGATTTTAGTTCCGCGGGCATCGGCGAGCCGAAGAAGACCAAGGACTTCGGGGTTGTCGGTAACAGCCTTGGCGACGTCCCGAGGAGCAGCCATCGTCATCAACGGATTTTCGCTGTTAAGGCTAAGGAGGGGATGAATCGAGCCTTCGGACGAAAAAAGGTCGCCGGCGACGTAGAGATGTGCCGATGCCCGCCGAGTGGCCTTATCTGAGCCCTGGAGCATGTGCCTTAGGTCATCGAGATCGATAATTGACCGTCGACTCGAAGGGTGTGCTACTACTACGACCGCATCCATTGCGACTGCATATTCCCTTCCGCGGGAAGGCGTTTTCAGCGACTCTTCCGTCTGAGAGCCGAGATCATGTGCGATGAAAACGGCTTCATCGGCTGCGGGCATATCGAGGAGCTTGGCTAGATTTTCAATAAGCAACAATTCCGCCCCGTTGGCGCCGTGAACCTTGTAGCCGCGGTGGGAGTTCGCCGAATCGCCGGAAAGATTACCCAATACTGTGCGTATCCGCGTTCGCGCGGCGGGGACAAGAAGATAAACCGCCGCCGAAGCAGCAATGAGCACGGTGATCAATACCGCCAGAGCAAAGATACCCCGCCGGCCGCCTAAACGTGCCGGTAAGCGCACCGGATCGGTAACCGGTACAAGGGCACGCTCGATAGGGTGCGGTTCTTCACCTTTGACTTCCTCCATCGGCATCGGAGCACCCATGGCGCGGTGCACCGATTTGAGAAGCTGGAAAAGGGGCATGGAAGCCACCGAGCCCCGATAGGTCGCCATGTCGTCCTTGGACAGCATGCCGTTTTGCATCAAGCGCAGCGCCTGTGTGACATTGTACGGCCCTGTTCGCCGTCCTTCGTGCTCAACATAGATCTCTCTGATCTCAAGCGATGCATCGATACCGACATCCGCCTCAAACCCCGTATTATTCACATGCGGCGCCAAAGTGCTTAGCAGCATTCCCAGCGGTATCAAAGAGTCGTGCCCCTGATATCCCGCCAGATCTTCGCGGTCAAGAATCCCGTGTCGTAGCATATCGGCTGCTTGTTCGGGGCTGAAAGGCCCGATCCGTCGTTGGTTCCTGACCACATATATCTCGCCGGTGAACGCAAAATGACCCAAATCCGCGTCATCGCCGTCAAGGAGGAATTCACCAAGCGACGCTCCCTTGGTGTCCAATTCTTCGTTACAGGTTCGGGCATTGTCCGGTAAAGGGTTCATTCAAAGAAATCCTGGTTTCAAATGGATGAGTGATTGGTCGTTGGTTCCGGCTTCATCTAATAAATACAACCATGAGATTACTAATTTGTTTTGATTTTGTTAGATAAATGTTAGGACTTCGCAAAAAAACAGTGTTGCGGCACTGTTAGGCTATTGGGGGGATGTTTGGAGTAGCCATTAAGTAACTCTAATATATTATAGATCATAAGAAAACATGGGAAATCGAGGGCCGAATAAAGAATTCTAACAAAAACCTAATACAATACTCACATTTAAATGGCAATTTCTACTGTTCATGTATGGCTCCCGGTTTTAGTGATAATGTGAGTCTGTAAGCAAGGTCTGCGCGTAATGGTGCTTGGCCTACCGTCGTGGGAAGCCGACAAGAGAGTTGCAATTCCGACATATATGAGGACCGAAGGCATGGTGGTAAAAAGGGTGGTAGATGTTTTAATTGCCGGTACGCGACCGATTCTGACGAGCATATCGCTGATTCCGGCCGTACTGCTGTGTTTCTCCTGTCAGCCGGGTACACCTACCGATGAAGAAGCGGTTGCCCGGTTTCGAGCGGAGATAGACTCGCTGAGAGCATTGGTTCAGGCGATGAATGAGCGGATGGAATCGGCATCCGGTGGCCTTTTGGGCGCTCGGGATTCTCTTTCGGGAGGTGCGGAGGACGTAAGTGCTGAAATGAGTTTTGCGCTTTCGGTGATTGCCTCGCGTGTCGACAGTCTGGGAAGAGCGCTTGCGGCGGCGGAACGCCGCCGGGCGGCCGATTCTCGCGAAGGCGGAGAAGAGCTGAATGTGGAGGAACTCGATCAGAAGGTACGACGAATTGTTGCCGCGATGCCTCGCCCGGAACCCCGCGTTGTTGAGAGTGGGGGCACTCGTCCCGCAAGCCTGAAAAAACAGAGTGCCTACCGGGTCGGCCCCGACAAAGCGGTTTCGATGAGCAAGGCACGCCAAGTGTCGGCGGGGATTTTAGTAGGAACGCTCCATGCCGGGCGCAATGGTAGAGGGGTGCTAAGCGCAAACGCAGGCGGAGCAACCACGAGGGCAAGCGTGCATTGGAAGGATTTCGGTGGGAATCAGAATGTTTTCTGCACCGACAACAGCTTTGTATTGCCGGTGCCGGCGAATACCGGTTGGGAAGTATCGGCTTACCAATGGGATGGTCAGGTTGAGGGTATGGTGTACTGGTATCCTATCC
>WJJU01000104.1 GCA_014729595.1 Chitinivibrionales bacterium | reverse complement strand
GTTTCCTACCGGCACGGATATCGCTAGTCTATGATTTGCTAACAAATAAAGCTTTAACGGGGAAAAAGATGGCATCGAACAACACAAACGGCAACGCTTCAGAAAAAAAGACCAAGCCCAACGGCAAAGATCAGGTGCAGACGCCGGTCCTTACGCGGGAACAGCTCGATCATTTCAAGCAGAAACTGCAGACCGAGCGCCAACGCGTGCTTACAGATATGGGCCAGCTTCAAAGCAGCAACCTCAAGCAATCAATTGCTGATCAATCGGGCGAAATTTCCCGCTACAGCTACCACCTCGGTGACACGGCCTCGCTGTCGTATGGACGAGAGTTTTCCATGGGGCTCGCCGAGCGTCAGCAGAAGTATCTCGAGCAGGTCGATGAAGCCCTTCAACGCATTGCGGACGGGACTTACGGTGTCTGTCGAGTAACCGGCGAACCCATACCGGTTGAGCGTCTCGAAGAAGTGCCGGTAGCCAAGTATTCCGTTAAAGGAAAAGAGATATTGGCGCGCAAGCGCCGCTAGCGGAGAAACTCATCTACCATTATTAATACACGCTTACTATCTATCGGTAGCGGCTCCGGAATGCTACGGGCGGCAGTGGTTATGCTATTCGTCGGCGTTGCGTATGCTCGCGATACCGCCGTAACCGTAACGGATTCACTGCGAACGATTGTCGTTTCCGGTACCGAGATCCGGCCGGATGCCGTATCCCGTTTTCTCTTGGACCATGCTCCCGCACGGCGCCCGCAGGTTCTTCACGAATATCTCGATTCACTAGGGCATTTCGACGCGGTCTGGGACACTACCGACCATGATACGCTCGTTGTCCACACGGGTCGTCGTGCACGGATAGATTCAGTGACGATTACGGCTAAAGATCTTGCCGTTACCGCCGATTCACTCGATTATTCTCACCTTCCTCGGTTCTACACCGCCGAAACGGTTTCATCCTTCGCCCGGGCCGCGGTGCGGTTCGCGGCACGACGGGGCTATCCCTTTGCCGCGGCAACGATTCAGCTCAATACAAGAAAACGTTCCTCTTCGGACGGATCTCGCTATATCACGGTCCACATTGATCTTGAACCCGGCCGCCCCGCTCTATTCGGCTCACCCTCATTCCCGGGCAATCCGATGAGCAGGCCCCAATTACTGGCTAATGATATAGCATTCGATCATGGAGAGCCATTTGATCTCGCCTCAGTTGAGGAATCGCGAAAACGGTTGCAGTCGCGAAACTATGTCGACGACGTTCAGGTGGGCGCCCCTTTGCTTCTTCCACCGCCTCATGACCTCCATTCCCCCTCCGATTCAGTCGACACGGTGACAATACCTTTTCACGTATTCGATCGCTCGGGACTTGGCCTCGACGGGGCGCTGGCTTATGCCTCGGACCTTCAGACCGACAATCGCCTTTCGGGTACGTTTGATCTTACCCTCTTGAACATTTTCGGCCGAGGCGAAACGGCAAGCCTTCACTACCGCGGCGAGCAGACGTACAACAAAATGGAAATCGCCGTCTCCAAACCTCATCTATTCGGCATGCCGCTCGTGGGTTCCGCTGAATTCGGACTGGAACTCGAACGGGAAAGCTACGGCTATCTGCACGGAGAGCTGGAATTACTGTACGAACCGGCGACCTTATGGCAGACCGGGTTTGCCGTCTCGGCTCACGAAGCCACCGATGAGACGTTTGACACGGTTCCTTCGTGGCGCTACTACGGCTTTGATCTTGTAACCAGACGTCTCGGCGAACCTCGTCGTGCCGGCAACCTTTCCCGGTGGCTGAGCCTCAAAGCCGGCACCGGAATGACGGCCGATCAAGGCAAGCGTCAAAACCGATTCCGCCTGGATTTACGTGGGGGTCTTCAGGTTCCATTTGCCGGTCGCCATGCTCTGGCGGTTAACCTTGTAGGGCAAACAGCCGTTGCTCAGTCCGGAGAGCGCCTTCA
Organism: Chitinivibrionales bacterium; assembly: GCA_014729595.1. Taxonomy (GTDB): domain Bacteria; phylum Fibrobacterota; class Chitinivibrionia; order Chitinivibrionales; family WJMI01; genus WJJU01. The sequence goes on along the minus strand of WJJU01000104.1, from coordinate 2,599 downwards.
TGAAGTGGAACTATTTAGGACTGGGGGGCACGGCTCGCTTCGCGGGTATCTGGAAGATGAGTTTGCGTTCCAAACGGTGGGGTATGCACAACTGGAATATCTATATTATTTTAGCCGAATCGGTTCCGTGTATATTTTCAGCGACGGCGGGGTGGGGTTTCCTCGTGAGTTCCGCCCCGGTTCGGAACATCGTACCGGGATGCTCGGTTACGGCTTGGGGATTCGCGCCCCGATAGGTAGCGGGACTATATCTCTTGAGTGGGCCCGGAGCATCGCCGACCACGGCGGATTCGGCCGCATTCATGTCCGGATTCGCAACACAATAGCAAGAAACAAGAGTGCATGGCAAAACTAAGCGCTATAATGATTGCCGCCGTGATAGTTTGCTTCGTGCGCCCGCACGCTCTCTCGGCGGAATGTGCATTCGACAGTGTCGCATGGGAGTCTTTGCGCCGGTCTCGGCGAGAGAGTTTGCTCGACGAGGCGGATCCCGGCACTATGAACGCATCTTGCTTTGAGTCATACCTGCATCGCCGGATTTCGCGCGAAGGTCATGATATTACCGGATTGCTCACCGCACTTCGTGAGTACGCCGAGAGTCACCATGGGCTTTCCCGCGCGGTCTTTGCCGCTTTCGTAAGCATTTTGGAGCCGGTCGGGGATCGGAAACTCCGCTCTGAGCTTGTCGGAATTTGGGAACGCTACAACGGTCCGTTCCGTGAAACCCTCGCCGAACTTCAGGACCGCGGAATGTATCCCTCGGCGGACAGTCTTTGTTCCACTCTTTACGCCCTGAGAGCACTCGATGTCTTCGATTTGCTTCGATGGGCTCGAATAAAGGTAATATTGAGCGACAATGCGGGTGCGGCGCGCTTGTTCTGCGAAATCGCTCAACGCGACCCGAACCTTGCCGGCACCGTTCGAAATGAGCTTTCCCAACAGCTTGCCGAAACCGACTCCGCCGAGCAACGCGCGGTGCTCTCTTCATTCAGTCGCTGCAGGCTTTCGAGTGAAGGCGTAGACAGCGCGAACCATCTGCAGTGGCTTGCGATGACCTGCTCTCGATTCGGGCTTTATGAAGAGGAAATGGATGCGCTTACGGCAATGGGGGGTGATGAACAACAGATTGGCCGTCGGCTGCTGGCAACGGCGGAGCAACGTTTTCGACGAGGCCGGTATCGGCATGTCACCCGACCCGCCGTGGAGGCTTTTACACGGCTGGTGCACCCTGCCATGCGTACCGGGGCCGCAATGCTTGCCTGTCGATCCTACATCCAACGTGGGCGTGTGGATTCGGCGGTAGTATGGTTCGATCGAGCCGGACTCACCGATCCCGAAAGCCGCGGCGATGCGATCGTGCTCTACCAAATCGCCGGTCTTACCGACAAGGCCGACAGTGTATTGGCACTACTCGCTCCTTCGCCCCTCCGTGACACCCTTGTAATCCGGCAGTACCTGTTCACGGATGCCCGCGACCGAGCATGGGAATATGCCGATTCGCTCTCGAAAGCGCCGTCTCGACCCGGACAAGCAGAAGCTCTCAAACCTTGGTTGCCGAGAACCGCCGTTTTTAGCGGTAGGATGGCCGAGGCAAAGCGAATGCTCGACAGCTTGAAAATCAAAACAACGGAACCGTACGCCCACGAAATGCTTGGCTATCGCTACGGCGTCAAGGTGCTGGGCCCGAACCCTTCGGCGTTCGCGTTCTGGGGAGAGTTTGAGTGGGCCACGTATGCGGGAAAACTCGAACGAATCATTAAACGAGTCGATTTGACCCCCTTTTCCGAAAAAGCGCAAGAATTCTTAGCGGCGCAATTAGCCGAAAGACTACTCGCGGCCCGATCGCCCGAACCAGTGATACGCATCTTGGATCAGATACCCGAAAAAGCGATAACGCCGCGCCTGAGATATCATCGTGCCGAAGCGTTATTTATGCTCGGCGAAACCGGAAAATCCCGCGAAATTCTCGAAAAAATAATCGTCGACAGCCCCGACAACATTTATTCAAGCAAAGCCAGGATATATCTTTTGCAATTGAATCGGCAAAGCAGAGGATAGTGGGCGATAAAGAATGAACTGTAGGGAGAGGACGGAAGGCGGTCGACGGAGTTCGGAGTTCGGGATTGCCGCCTTCTTCTCGCTATGTCGCCACAGGCGAAATTCAGTATTCAATGAGGGATCCATAGGTTCAAAGGCAGGCGAAGCCTCGAGCCGAACATGCCCAAAACCCATTTTCTCTTTTCTTAGTTCTTATTACTCAATTCTTAACCCCAAATTCCCTGCGGAGGGGGGTGCGTCCGTATGAGTATTCGTTGGATTCGCAATGTTCTTCTGGACGGAGAAAAAGCGACTCTCGAAATTCAGTTGGGTGACTTTCATATTGGCGATAAGTGCTATACAAGGATCAACAACGAGATGGAACAATATTTCGACAATCTCAACGAATCGCGTGACGACATTGTAGCCCAAGGGCTTGACATCCTCAAACGAAGGCTTGAGGGTAGGAACGTGACATATCCGGATGGTAGAAACTATGACTGGACCTGAGCAGACCGTTAAGCGCTATTTCATTATTCACGGCCATTTCTATCAGCCGCCG
>WJJU01000103.1 GCA_014729595.1 Chitinivibrionales bacterium | reverse complement strand
GATCTGTTGGGCTAAAACGCCGCGTTCGGAGAGCGGATATTTGGTGCCGGGAGAAAGGGGAAGGCGGCCGAAGACGGTATCCTTGAGCGTGTCGGTTGCTCGTGAAACCCCTCTGACTTCGTAGGAGGCGGCCTGCATGTCGAAAATCACTACGCACACGAAGAGAGAATCACTTATTTCTTGAGCGGAATCGCAGATGTTTTGAAATATAGTGTCTTCATCCAGTGTGCCGACAACCAAGCCCCTCAGACTCTTGCCGATCAGCTTGGCCTTTTTCAGTTCATCCAGCACTCTGCCGAATGCGAAGGTGCGTCCGTATTTTTGTATGGCCGCGAATGCCGCTGCGCACGGAAAAGACACGGCAAGAACGCCGAGGCGCGGAAGGTGAGTGAACCCCAAAAGGTTGGGCACGAAAGTGGTCGCTCCCAAGGCCCCCAGCGCAAGAAGGCTTCCTATACCGACGATCAGCGCCTCTGAGTGCGGCTCGGCGCGGGAGTCTCTTATCAGCATAACCGCCGGCCACCCGAGTGCAATAAACTGTACCAATATAAAAGCAAGCATCAGAGGGCCTGCTTGATAATGGTAATCGTAGGCGCCCTTATCGAAAGAGGAATACAAAAGCTTGGGGTCGATCAGCGAAGTCGCATAAAAGACGGCAATGAGTATGCCCAAGGCGATCTGAACGGTCTTTTCATGGTTGAACTTTCGGTCGCCGGAAACCTGGGCGTTATGGATACTGATGAGCACATGAAACGCGAAATTGACGCTAACCAGGTATAGCGGAGAAGTGCTTACGACGGCTTTGAGAAGGGCTTGCGTATCAAGGTAAGGTAAAAAAGCGGTTGTCAGCGATTCTCTTGCGGACCATATAAAAACGAAAAACAACCACGATGCAAATGAGCGCGCCGGCGCGGAATACTGGTAACGATTGGCGAGTACGAGAATAAACGCAAGACAATACAGACCGGTGAATATGCAGATGAAAAAGTGATAATTGGAAAGAAGTAGTGCCTTCATTGCATCGCCGATAGATAGAGTATGTGGCCCGTGGTGATCGGTTTATCCCTTGCTCGGCGCTCGTCGGTTCTCTAGGTCGCCGCAAAAACTTCTTTGGTTTCCCCCAAAGGAAGCTCTAAACGCACAGCCTACACGCGCCGACGGAGCGCCGTCAGGTAGACAATATACTTCAGTACGGCAAAGATGTTGGTGGAAAGCGTGAATGTCGGCCGGACGGTGGCCGCCAATCAATGAAAACCCGGCGGATTCAACGCAATATAGATGATCAGATTTGCTTCATACAGCATTTCTTAAACTTTTTCCCGCTACCACAAGGACACGGCGCGTTGCGTCCGGCATTCGCGTATGAGGCCGCGTTGTTTGAAGGACTGGTTCCTGGAGCGGCCACGGTACTCCGTTCTCGGTGAATCTGCTCCGCCAATTGTTGAAAGCCGGGCAGCGCATGCGCATAGAATTGCTTCCATCCGGCGCAAAGTACGCTGAGTGTCTTGGGATCGCCTCCCGACTGGGGAAGTCGGTGTTTTAGGCAATCGCCGGAGCAATAGGCCGCGTACGCGCATCCGGAGCACTGCGTATTCCATAGAGTCTTCTGCTTCCCGAATGTGTGGTACACTTTGACATCGGACGCCTGTTCCCAAGTGATATCCGCAACGTTGCCGATAAGCAGGGATTTTTCTACGAAAAAATCACAGGGATAAATGTCGCCGTTGTACTCCACCACAAAGTACTGATTGCAGTTACGGCCCATGTGACAGATGTTGTAGATCCCGTCCACCAAATAGGTGAGAATCGAGTCGAACAACCGAATCGACACAATTCGCGTGTCGGTCTTATACCAAATGTCGAATATTTCGCATAGGAAGTCTCCCCACTGCTTGCCGTCGACGGCGAACGGAAGAAGTGTGCCGGATTCGCCGAATTCGACGCAAGGTATATACTGATGGTAGTGAAACCCCCGATCCCGAAGATACTCGTAGACCTCGCGCGCACGATTCACGTTGGCGGAGCTGACGAGGGTGAGAATGTTGAACTCGGTACCATTGTTTTGGAGATGCTGAATCCCGCGAAGGACTTGCGCATGTGATCCCGCTCCGGCTCCGTTTTTGCGGAAACGGTCGTGAATGGCTGCGGGGCCGTCCAAGCTAACCCCGCATAAGAAGTGATATTCCGCGAAAAGCCGCGCCATCTCGTCATCGATAAGAGTCGCGTTCGTCTGGAGCCCGTTGGCGACACTCGAGCCCGGTCTTCCGTGCTTTTTTTGCAGCTCGATGACGCGCTTGAAAAAGTCCACACCCATGAGGGTGGGCTCACCCCCCTGCCAGCCAAAGGCGTACTGGGGTTGAGGGGTAGCCATGTACGATGAAATCATCTTCTCCAAGACGGCGTCACTCATCCGGTGGACTTTTGTTTGCGGATAGAGCGAGCTGTGATCCAGGTAGAAACAATACTCGCAGCGAAGATTACAGTCGGCCGAGACCGGCTTGATGAGAAGAGAGAAAGGTTTCATTACAGCGTCCTCTATTTACCTGATTCGACTTTTACACTCGTCTGAATTGCTTCGCCGCGGAAGGCCTTTGTTCATCTCGTGAGAAAGAATCCGAGCGATCATCTTGTTCTTGGTCTCCGCGTGAACAGGATCGTCCCACAAGTTGTGCACTTGGTCGGGATCATTTTTTGTATCGTACAGTTCTCCGTACTCACGCCCGGCGTAGAATGCAAGTTTGTGGGTATCGTTTATGAGTACGCGTTGATTCCATTCGGTGTTGTAAGGTCGTTCCTCGATAATCGAGTCGGTACGAACCGAGACCTCGGGTTTACGCCATGCAGGGCTCTGATCCACTCCCTCGTAGCTGGTGGGGATAGTGGCGCCCGTAAGAGAGAGCAAGGTTGTCGGAAGGTCTACGTGGTTTTGAAAAGCGGCGCTCGTCGTGCCCGCGGGCACGTATCCCGGATATCGTACGATCATGGGTACCCGTTGTATCTCTTCGAACGTCACCAGGCTCTTGTACCAGAATCCATGGTCGCCCAGGCAGTCCGGATGATCGGACGTGAAGACGACGACGGTGTTGTCCGCTTGACCCGCGCTTTCCAAAGCCTCCATAATGCGGCCGACATGATGATCGATAAGCGAAACCATGCCGTAGTAGCAGGCCGCGTTCTTTTGGGTATCTTCCTTTGAATAAGGCAAATGGCTGACGTTGCCGGCGGCAAGGAGACCGGGATCCGAAGGCCGTGCGGCATATTCGCCGGGTTGCTCGATGATTTCTCGATAAAAGGGAGGTTTTGAGGCAAACGACGCCGGTTCCCCTCCTTTAAAGCCAAATGCCGGTATCTCTTCGGGCTTGTACATGCTCGCCCAAGGTTCAGGGACCATGCAGGGGTTATGAGGATCCTGGAAGTTGGAACAGATGTAGAAGGGCTGTTCACGCTCCGCCGATCGCGTGATCGAGTCGATGGTAACGTCGGCAATCCACTTGGTACTATGATATTCCTCGGGCAAATCCCAGGTCCCGAATGCATCATAGGCGGTATGTCCGAAATATTTGTCGACATCGATGCCGTGATCCTCGAGCCATGCCCCGTAGTGCATCCCGCAGGCGTGCTTCTCCGTTGTATGCCCGATGGCGATGTCGGCTCGCTCGAATCCATACCAGGGTCCATGCCAATGCCGGTAGTATTCACGGTTATGGATAAACGGAGCGCTTTCGGGGCTACACGGGTCGTGGCAGGAGGCAAGATGGCTTTTGCCGACCATGTGGGTGTAGTATCCAACGTTTCTTAAGATTGACGGTAGTAGATTCGGGTAATCCTCGGGCAGGGACGCATGATTGTGTGTAGCGCCGTGAGTCGAGGGATATTGGCCCGAGACCAACGAGGCGCGGCAGGGAAGACACACCGGCGTGGTTGGATACGCCCGGGTGAACAGCATGCCCTCGGCGGCCAACGTGTCCAAATTGGGCGTTTTGATCTTCGAATTCAGCACTCCGAGCGTGTCGAAGCGCTGCTGGTCGGTGAATAAGAACAAAATGTTTGGTCGCTTATTCATTGGTATTAGTATCCTTTGGCGGTGATGAGTTCACAGTTTGAGTTTACAGTTATTACATAATTGGCCGGCACTCCCCCTCTCCACTCCGGGCTTGACCCGGAATTTGGAGGCGTAGTACCGGTTTGGGTTGCTTTTGGCCTCCTCATGTCGGCTCGCGTTCGGCATTGCGGCGAACGGGCTTCATCCGCACCAGCCCGGAATAGCTTGCGACTATGAAACGCTTGTCGGCTTGTAATGGACCTATTTTCGGTCGGTCTTTGGTCATGGTGATCGGCGGCGGGCGCATAGACTCCCGAAGCGTACACGGCGCTCACCGGGGCCATAACGGGCGCATCAACCCGGAAACCTTTGTTTCGAGTAGGCGTGTCGGTGGACCGGGCCATCAGCGTCGACCTTTCGCCGTGTTCCCTCATGATTCCCTCTTGTCGTTGTCGAACGGTATCGAGTCGCACGTTTCGTGGTACCAGGTGAGCATGCGCTCTTTCATGTCGGTAAGTACCGCCGTCATGGCCGGATCATCGATCCGATTTTGCAATTCCGACGGATCGTTTTGAAGATCGTAAAGTTCGTCGCGCTGATCCGATCGTTTTACATATTTGTAGGCATCGGTCCTGCACATGGTCGCCAGTGAGCCCGCGGACATGGAACGGTCGATCATGTGTCCCGCCCAGTACATTCCGGTGGGTTTGGGTTCCGGAGCATTTTCCTGTGTGCGTTTCCAGTGCATCTTGGAGACGCCGCCTTCGCTAAATACGACCTCACGACCGGCGGCGCCCGGATCCGCAAGGTTGTCGCTTAATGTGCGTCCGAATGTCGTGTGCGTGTGCGCGATTCCCGTCATGGCGTGAACTGTAGCCTGGAAATCGACCAATTCGACCAATTGTTCTCGAATACCCGGTGTACATGAATGGCTTTTCGGCGGCTTGATAATCATCGGTACGCGGACAAGGCAGTCGTCAAACGCTCTGTCCGTTTTCTGTACCAGACCGTAATCGCCGGTGAAATCGCCGTGATCCGAAAAGAAAAATACCGCGGAGTCGTCGTAAAGACCCGCGCGTTTCATGGCGTCAAGCACCCTCCCGAACTGGTCGTCGACACGCGCACATTGTCCATAGTAAACCGCACGCAGTTCGTTCCATCGTTCTTCACTCCAGTTTTGCATGTTGGAGAGTTCCGCGAGCTGCTTATGAATTGTCGATTTGGCGCCGAGGTCCTCGGGTGTCGGTATGCGCGAAGGGAGCCTGTTGCGATCGATCCGGGAAAAGTAGGGCTCCTCCACGGCGTATGGCGGATGAGGGTTGCCCAGTGCCAAAAACAGGCAAAAGGGTTCGGGGGGCTTGCTTTCAATGAACTCGATCGCATCGAGTACATGCCCCCAATCTATGTCCCGATAGACGCCTTCGTGCTTGCGCTCCTCGGAGGAATATAATTGTACCACGTGGCGGGGTCTTTGACGTCGATCTTACCGATAAAGAACGAATGGTACGAGTCCCCGCCGGGCTCTCCCCTTGCATTTCCGTACAAAAGACTGTCGTGCATCCATCGCCGAGTTGCCTCGGCTTTGTTTTTTACATGGCAGTACGGCGCCCAGGGGTTCTCTCGTTGTGCTGGAACAAGATCGTTCTTGCCGCCCCACCACACGTAGTAGCCGCTGTCTTTGAGGGTGCGAAGGAGATTTGGTTCGTGCTCGCGAAGCATGTGGCTTTGTGTGCGGTGACCCGCAACATGGGGATACCAACCGCTCATAAACGAGCATCGGCTTGGTGTGCAAACCGGATTTTGGCAGAACGCGTTTCGAAACGATACGGCGTCGCTTTCCACCAAGCGATCGAGGTTTGGTGTTACCGCACCAGAATCGCCAAGGTGCCCCATCACGTCACCCCGCCACTGGTCGGGATTGAAAATGACTAAATTCGGCGGTTTTTGCATTATGATACGTCCTCCAAAAGATCGTTCGGGTTTGGCTTCGTATGTATTTCGTAAGAAAAAGTACTCTCTACCAACAACTCCTTCGATGCGGAAGTTACGATTCCGTAGTAACTTCCTCCTCGAGCAGCGCCGCAATCGCCCAGGGACGAGGTGTTACAGGTAATCCCGCACGCCGAGCCGTTCGTACTGCTCCGCGGGCGCATCGTTCTTTTTCATCTCGCCAACCATGAGCCGAATCATTCGCTCTTCAATATCCCGGTCGTTCAGGGTGTTCTCCTGTTTGGGATCTTCGTTGATGTCGTACAGAAGGTGGCCAAAATCATAGGCGGTGGCCCACTTCCCCGGTTGTTTTTCGATTTTCATGGTCTTGCAGCCTTTCGTGAACGGAAAAGGCTCCGCCAAACACGTGATTTTGCGCATTTCGTCAACACTGAACGTGCGCCGCATGTGCGTCGGCATGTGTGTATACTCAAAAAGAGGGGTGTTGTCCTCCTTCACGGGAGCCCGCATGTAAACATAGCGTCCGTCGGTCACGTTGACATGCCCGCCGTGGAGACCGAAAAGCCCCGCTTCACGAACCGGTGTGTCGTTTGCCGTCGTTTCCTTGAGAGGGACGCCCTGCATGTCGGCCGGCCGCTCTACACCAAAATAATCGAGGAGTGTAGCCGGAAGGTCAATCGTTTGGACAAGGCTTTGGCGTCGTTCACCGGCTTTGCCGACACGTGGATCCCAGATGAATAGAGGGGTCTGCGCGACTTCGCTCCAGAACGGCATGACACATTTAGCCCAGTGGTCATGTTCGCCCAACAGAAATCCATGGTCCGTGTTCACGATCAGCATCGTGTCTTGCCACATGTCGTTGGCGTCCATCATGTCGAGGACCTTGCCGAGATAGGCGTCGCACATGCTGGTTAACGCCGCATTGGTATAGCGAAGATGTTCTATCAGCTCTTTTTCATCTTCCTCGACCTTGCCGTATCTCGGCCAGTCATGATTGTGATATTTGTCAAAATCCCAATCGTAGAGATCCTTGTATTTCCGCGGTACGAAATACGGCTCATGTGGATCGAAGGTTTCCAGATGAAGAAACCAATTGTCTTCTTCCTTGTTACGTTCGATAAAATCCAGACCTTTGGCAAAGGTGCGGGCCTGATAGTGATCCTCTTCATTTTGCATGAACTTTCGATTGATGCGGTCTTGGGCATGCCACCGGTTCGGTTCGGCATTTCTTCCTATGGCGCCGGGTTTTGCCGGCTCATCCTTTACCTGCCCAATCCAATGATCGCCCTCCTGCCCACGCTCGAATTCAAAGGTGTTGTAACGGGTATGGTAGTTGCACCCGCCCTCTTCCCAGTAATGATAATGGTCGGTGACCAGGTGCGTATAGACGCCGTTATTCTTGAGGATCTCTGGTGTTGAGTCGTCGAACGGCTCGATCGGCCCCCAACTGCGGTGCAGGAAGTTGTATCGTCCCGTGTGCAGTTCGCGGCGCGCGGGCATGCAGGGCATGCTGCCGACAAAGGCCCGGTCAAAGGTTACGGTCTTTTCGGTAAGACGCTTGAAATTGGGCGCGTGGACCCAGTCGGCGCCGTAGGGGGGGAGCATGTGACGATTGAGGGAATCGAACATCACCATAATTGCTTTCATGAGTATAACTCCTTCCGCGTTACTTTTATGCCGGTTTAACAAGCGGAGCATTTTCGCCCGCCTCGATCATACGCGCGATCAGGCGCTCTCGGAGTTCCGACCGGACCGCCTCCGTCGACGGTTCCTTGACAAGATTATTTCGTTCATGCGGATCGCACTCTAAGTCGTAAAGGAAATCCTCGACATAAACATCGCTGTTCGGATCTTGCCCCGTCCTGTTCGGAGCAATCACACTGTATTTCCATTTTTTGGTACGAATCGCCCTGCCGCAGTGGGATTCGCTTATCTGCACGAAAACCTCTTCGGGCCAATTCCCGGCCGATCCGTCGGCCAAGTCCTGAAGCGGGCGGCCGCGCATCGATTGCGGTACTTCGGCGCCGCCGGCCGCAACCACGGTTGGCGATATGTCAATAAGGCCGACTAAGTCGTCGATTACTTTTCCCCCCCGGAACCCCGGGCCGTTAAGCACCATCGGAATGCGAATGCTGCCGTCATGGCAGGACCGCTTATACTCGTTGTTACGGGTACGGAAGTGCGAGCCGTGGTCACTGGTAAATACGACAAGGGTGTTCTCTCGCATTCCGAGTTTTTCGAGTTCATCGAGAATACGGCCGAGATTGTGGTCCAGGCTCCAGCATGCGCCCAAATAATCCGGGTAGTTATCACGCCAGTCGCCCTCGGTGTCCACCAAGTCCCCGGGGATCTCGTAGCCCTTAAAGCGCTCTTTCGAGCCGGCGGGACCCTCGTAGTGATTCCGATCGTTCTGGTGGTGAGGTTCCAGGTACGAGAGAAAGAGGAACCAAGGCTTTGTGCGATCGCGGGTGCGCAGGTAGTCAAGCGCAAAGTCGGTTTCCGCGTCCACTCGATAGCCCGGGAACTCCACTTTGTTCATGTCCTTGTCAAACATGAAACCGCCCTCCCAGCCATGTGAGGTGTGTTCCAGGGCGTCGGCCACCAACCAATAATCCTCATATCCCCCGCGGCGTTCCGGCGGCACCGCTTTGGTTCTAAAATCGTCGGGGCCACCGTGGGGGCCGGTCGAAGCCAAGTGCCACTTGCCGATATAGCCTACTTCGTAGCCGGAAGCACGAAGGAGCTTTGCGATGGTCGCCTCAGTGGGCGGAAGCAGGCGATGGTTGGTATGACATCCCACTTCGGTGGCATATTTGCCGGTCTGGATGCAAGCGCGAGCGGGACCGCAGACCGGTTGGCAACTGAACGCTCTCTCGAACCGAACGCCCTCGGCGGCGAGACGATCGAGGTTGGGTGTGATATCGAGTTTTTGACCGTAGCAACCGCAGGTATCCCAACGCTGCTGGTCGGTGAAGAAGAAGAGAATATTGGGTCGTTCGCCTTTTCCGCTCATTGGCCACTCTCCTCGTTGGTGTTCTTTTCACGCGATTTTTCCCGGTAACCCAGTACGGCGGAAAGTCGCCTCGCGTGCTTAAGCGTCCGCATTGCCGCCTCCTTAAGTAGTCCATCGGGCAACGAATGCGGATTGCCGCCGATCCCCAGGCATCCCACAAGGGCCCCACGAGTATTGAATACCGGTGCCGCGATCCGCCGCAAGGAGCTTATCAGTTCTTCACGGTCAACCGCGTAGCCCTCCTTTTCGTAGCTCGCCCGCCAACGTCTATACTTTCGTATAAACTCGTCGTCATTCACCATAGTCTCCCGGTGGATTCGTCGTTGCGCTTCGGAAAGATGCGCATAGATAATCCACCCCCAAGGGAATTTCTCGAGGTCCCTCCTCCGAGTGCCCACCTCCATCATGGGTACCGAAGCTTGGTGAATAACTTTGTTGACGCAGATCATCGTGTCGCCGTTCCAGAAAATGGCCAGTGACGTATTGTGCGTCTCCGCGACCAGTGAGTTTAAAATGAGCCCCGATTCGCGTCGAAATGACTCCCGGAGCGCGGTCCGTGGCGCAAGAGCCGCAAAACGAGGTCACGCTCTATATTTGCCGCTTTCTTCATCCTTGATCACATAATCCGACTTCTGCAAAACCCGCAGTAGTCTGACCACACTGGCGCGGGAAACACTCAAATTTTCAGCAATCCGATTGAAACCAATGGGTTGATCGGTTGCGGCAAGCATCTCGAGAATTCGCAGGCCGTTTTCAAGAGCGGGGGCGGAATGTTCGGGTCTAGGCATTGGCTTGGATTCGTTCAGGATTGACCTCACCGGGACTGTTACGGACATTTTTGCACCATTTCACTCATTGATCTTTCCGACTCACGGCGGCTTCCGAGAATTACGATGCAAAGAAGTATGTCATTCTAAACTTAGATCAAATATACTATACTCCTGGTGGCTGTGACAAATAAAATCACTTCATTTTAAAGAGGATGAATGGATGAGGAGCGGTGCGTTGGTTATTGGTATCGATGAATGAATCCACTCATTGCGCAAAAAAACCGGGTAAGCTATATGCAACTTATTGATTAATATGGAGTTACGGCTAAGATTGCAATCGCCTACCGGATTTCGTCATTGGTGAAATCCGGAATTTGCGGTATATGTTGGACAGATTTTGTCCTTTGGGAAAACATCGCGGCGTCGACTAAGTTCAAAATGCAGAATGTCGGACCGGGTTTTCCGGCGGGGCTATCGTCTCCTTGGCACATTTCCAAGGTGGAACGATTATAAAAGGCGTTCGCGCTGACGGTCAACTTGAAGGATGCACACCAGTCGATATCGAGTAGTTCAGCACTCCGGAAGCTCATCGAGAGAACAACAGACGGGCAGCATGGTATCCAAATGGAACATTTCTATCGCTTCAAGCAGTTTTTTGTTTTCGGACACCACGGCAAGGCGGCCTCCGGCATCCCGGACCGTATTCATGCATCGGACGAGAACCGCGAGGGTTTTGCTGTAAAGGTACGAGCGCGCCGAAAATTCGACGGCAAAACAGGAAACCCCCCTCTTTATGTCTTCTTCGATCGTAAGCAGAAGGTGAGAAATATCCGACCTGGCGTCGATATCTTCGCTGAAGCTGAAAACCCGGTATTGGCCAACATCTTTGGTTTCGAAGAGCATTTGTCGGCTCCTTTTGCTTGCCGTGTCTTTATGGTTCGACCACTCGCGCCCCGTCGTCCACGGAAGCAAAATAAACATTTGCCTCGGCTCCCGTTTTCGCGGTATACTTTTCGCGAATTTTGGCCTCGAATTCCTCGCGGCTTTCCCAATCGAGCAGACTGAGCGTTGCGCCGCCGAAACCGCCACCGGTGAGCCGCGAGCCGTAGACACCCTCTATCATACCGGCTATATCCACAAGCGTATCGAGTTCCGGGCATGAGTTTTCGAAGTTCACGCGTGAGCTTTCGTGTGATTGGTGAAGCAGTTTGCCGAATTGTACGAGATCGCCTTGTCGAAGAAGCTGAATGCCGTTCAGCACTCGCTCGTTTTCACCGACTATGTGAAGCGCGCGACGATAGGCGGTGTCGTCAAGCGCGCCTTTAGCGCTCATCAGTCGTTCCGGCGAAATATCACGCAGCGTTCGAACCGAGGGATCGGACCGGGAGAAGAATGTCGCCGCTCGAGCGCATTCTTCCCTTCGTTCGTTATAGGCTGATTCCACAAGTGAATGGCTTATACCCGAGGTCGTGACGGCGACACAAAGGTTGTGTGAAGGAAGTGGAATAGTTTGGTGGTCCAGAGAACGAAAGTCGATAAATAGGACATGGTCTTTTTTTCCGAAAATGCTCGAGAATTGGTCAAGTAGGCCGCAGTGGGTGCCGGCGAAGGTATGTTCGGCTCTTTGGCAGTGTTTTGCGAGTTCCGCCGGCTCGACCTGGAAGTCAAAAAGCGTGGTGAGGGCGATGCCGCACGCAACCTCGAGGGCCGCCGAAGATGAGAGCCCGGCGCCAAGAGGGACATTACCGTAGACCGCCATGTTAAACGGTCTGACCGGAAATCCATTATCGCGAAGAACCGCATATACCCCCAGCGGATAGTTGGTCCAAGGATTTTCCTTCTGCGGGACTGTCTCGTGAAGGGTGATGGGCGAATCACCGTAATGTGATGAAAGCAGTTTGATTTGTTCTGTCGTACTTCCGCCGCACGCCGCCCAAACGCCTTTATCGACGGCAAACGACAGAACATATCCTTCGTTGTAGTCGGTGTGATTACCAAGCACTTCCACCCTGCCGGGAGCGCGTGACACCACGGACGGCGATTCGCCAAATGCATTGAGAAAATTTTGCTTCACGAACGAAACCGATTCATCCATGTAACACACTCCTGCGGTATTGACTTAGGCCTTGGGGGAGGGCTGCGAGCGTATGCATCATCAACCGGATCCCCTTTCGAACACAACTTTTCCCTCTAAAATCGTAGTGCAAACACATCCTGTGAGTTCCATTCCCCAAAAAGGCGAATTCCGACTCTTGGAATAGAAAAGGGCCGGATCCACCCGCCATGTTTTTTCGGGATCGATGATGGTGATATCGGCCGGTTCGCCCGCACTCATAGAGCGGTCGGGAAGATTGAGTATACGCCGAGGTGCGACGGCCATCTTTTCGACCATGTCGGCCGGTGAAAGAACGCCGCGGTGAACAAGATAGCTTATCACCGCCGCTACCGAGGTTTCGAGGCCGATTACGCCGAATGCCGCCGCTTCGAACTCCACATCTTTGTCTTCGGGCGTATGCGGAGCATGGTCCGTCGCAATTACATCGATTGTGCCGTCGATTAACCCCTCAATAACGGCTTCCCGATCCCGCGATGTCCGCAACGGCGGATTCATTTTTTTGTATGTGTCGTACGGCCCGATGTCGTCTTCGGTAAAAACAATGTAATGGGGGCATGTTTCGCAACTCACCTTCACGCCACGCATTTTAGCCTCACGAATGATTCTAACCGCTCCCGCGGTTGAGACGTGCTGTATATGAATGCGTGCGCCGGTATACTCGGAAAGCATTACGTCACGTGCCACGCATATTTCTTCGGACACGGCCGGAATGCCGCGCATCCCCATACGAGTGGATACCTCGCCCTCGTTCATTTGTCCGCCCGCCGACAGCTCGGGTGTCTCGCTGTGACAGAGCACGGGGATACCGAATGAGCGAGAGTAGTTGAGCGCGTTTTTCATCATTATCGCGTTTGCCACCGGTTTTCCGTCGTCTGAAATCGCCACTGCACCGGCGTCGACCATCTCACCCACCGGCGAGAGTTTTTCGCCTTTAAGTTTTTTGGTTATTGAGCCCACCGGATATACCCGGCAGGGGCATTGCGCCGCCCGCTGTATCACATGACGTATCATCGATTCTTCGTCGAGCACCGGATTGGTATTCGGCATGCAGGCAAGGCCGGTAAAGCCTCCGGCGGCGGCTGCTTGTGTTCCGGTAACGATTGTTTCTTTGTCTTCGCACCCCGGTTCGCGAAGATGAACATGCATGTCGAAAAGGCCCGGAACAACCCATTTGCCGGCGGCGTCAAGGCGGATTTCGGGCGTGAAGCCAATCGGAAGCGATGTGTCGACGGAGACGATTTTGCCGCCGCTGATCGCTATGCATTTTTCTTGATCGGTTTGACCATCGACGCCGACTACCTTGCCGTTGATAATGGCCAGATCGGGCCCCGGGGTGGAGCGATCGAAAGGGTGTCGCGCGGGATCTTCTTTTCGGTCAAGCATTATCCCCACCTCCCAGCAGGTAAAGCACCGCCATGCGAACGGCCACCCCGTTGGTGACCTGATCCAGGATTATTGAGCGTGGGCCGTCGGCGACATTTGAAGCCAGTTCTATGCCGCGATTGACGGGGCCGGGATGCATTATTATCGCGTGTTCCGGCAGCATGCGCATCTTCTCCAAATCTATGCCGTAGCGACTCCGGTATTCACGAACCGCAGGGAAGAGGCCGCTCTGTTGGCGTTCCATTTGCAAGCGAAGCAGCATCAGCACGTCCGTTTCGCGCGCGGCTTCTTCGAGATTGTCGGTGATTTTCGCCCCAAGCGCTTCGGAATGCTGCGGAAGAAGCGTGGGCGGCCCGCATAGGGTCAACTTCACCCCCATGGTCCTCATCCCCCAAGCGTTGGAGCGAGCAACACGACTGTGCAGAATATCGCCGACGATCGCGACCCGTAGTCCCCTAAGGCGGCCGAAATGACGCCGGATTGACATCATGTCAAGCAGCGCCTGCGTAGGATGTTCATGAAAACCGTCGCCGGCGTTAATTATTACGGCATCGGTGCATTGGGTCAAAAAATGCGGTACTCCCGCCGCGTGGTGGCGCACAACTACCATGTCAATCTTCATCGCCTCAATGTTTCGGATTGTGTCACGGAGCGTTTCGCCCTTGTTGACGGAGCTGGTTGTGGCGGAAAAATTAATGGGACTTGCCGAAAGACGTTTTTCGGCAAGCTCGAACGATATGCGGGTACGGGTACTGCTTTCGTAGAAAAGATTGACTACGGTTTTCCCCCGGAGTGTAGGAACTTGCTTTATATCCCGCTGAAGTACTTCGTGAAAGCGTTCAGCCGTGTCGAGTATGGTGGTTATGTCTTCTTCAGAAATGCCTTCGAGTCCCAGTAGGTGCTGGATGGCAAGTCCCATACTCAATCGCCCTCTTCGCGTTTCATGAGCCACAAGGAGTCTTCGCGATCGTACTCCTCGACATTGAGCGCAACCTCTTGGTCTTTGCCACTGGTAATCTTTTTGCCGACAAAATCGGCTCTGATAGGCAATTCGCGGTGTCCGCGATCGATTACAACGGCCAGTTGGATGGTCTTGGGGCGACCGAAATCGGTCAGAGCATCGAGCGCCGCCCGAACCGTGCGGCCGGTATAGAGAACATCGTCACAGAGAATGATGTCTTTTCCGTTGATATCGAAGGGGATATCGGTAATTCGTACTTTCGGCTGTTTAAATCTGCCCCGATAATCGTCGCGATAGAGAGTGACGTCGAGTGTCCCAACGGCCAACCGAGTATCCTCCATGGTATTTATCTTGGCGGCTATTCGTTGCGCAACATACACACCGCGGGTCTGCATGCCGACGATCCCCAGGTTGTCGAGCGACGGGTTACGCTCAAGAATCTGGTGAGCCATTCGTGAGAGAGCCCGGTCAAGGGCCGTCGAATCCATAAGAAGTTCAAGACGTTTCATCGCGCCTCAAAATAGTTTGACTTGGGTGTATCGTGCAAGCTGAAGGCGCTTGGTCTTT
This sequence comes from Chitinivibrionales bacterium, assembly GCA_014729595.1. Classification (GTDB taxonomy): domain Bacteria; phylum Fibrobacterota; class Chitinivibrionia; order Chitinivibrionales; family WJMI01; genus WJJU01. The sequence goes on along the minus strand of WJJU01000103.1, from coordinate 1,011 downwards.
GGCGAAACCTCGCGTTGGTCCGCGGGTATAGTGGTTGGGCCGAGTCCAATATCCATGAATACCGAGCCGCCCCTGATAAATCCTAAGTCACGGGCGGTTTCTGTGGTTTTCGATCCCCGCTCGTCCCCGGCGCGGTATAACGAAATCGGGAACTCTGAACACGGTTCTTAGGGGACCGTCTCCCGTCACCTTACCTCCGCTATAAGCTCCCCCGTTCCTCCCTCTTGCACTCCTCCCATACCTCATCGAGTTCTTCCAGGGTGGCTTCTTCGAGGGGGCGTCCCAGTTTTTGGAATTTCTTTTCGACGAAACGGAAGCGGCGAGAGAACTTGCTATTGGTGCGGCGAAGAGCACTGTCGGCAACGATGTCGTTATGGCGGGCTACATTCACCAAGGCAAAGATTATATCACCGAGTTCATCCTCGGCATGGTCCCGATCTCCCTGTTCCAGCGCGGCACGGAACTCACCGAATTCTTCCTCCACTTTGTCCAACACCGGCCCAAGCCGATCCCAATCAAAACCGGCTCTGGCCGCCCGGCGTTGAAGCTTTTCGGCGCGAAGCAGCGAAGGGAGGGCGGAAGCGATACCGTCGAGCACGGATAAACGATCCTCTTTGCCCTTTTCTTCGCGCTTGATCTTCTCCCACCTATCGATAACTTCTTCGGCCGTATCGATATTCTCCTCACCGAACACGTGCGGATGGCGCCGCACGAGCTTGTTACCTATCTCTTGCGCAACTTCCTCAAAAGTGAACCGTCCCTCCTCTTCGGCCATCCTGCAATGCAGTACAACCTGCAATAACAGGTCCCCCAGTTCTTCCCGCATCATGTATGCATCGTTTTTTTCCGCCGCCTCGATGAATTCATAGGCTTCTTCGAGCAAACACGGTAGAAGGCTCTCGTGCGTCTGCTCGCGATCCCACGGACATCCGCCGGGCCCTCGCAGTCGTGCGACTATTTCCACTAAACGATCAAGATCTTTTCCCATGAGATTTCAGTCCAGTGTAGTAT
>WJJU01000102.1 GCA_014729595.1 Chitinivibrionales bacterium | reverse complement strand
GTGAACACAAGGAACGAGTCTTGTTACACATTTTTGTCCAAATCCGCGATAAATTCGAGGATCTTTTGCAGATCTTTTCCGAGATCGATGATTGCTCGGCTTCGGTAGTCGAAGCTGCCGATGTGGGCTATTATCTTAATGCTCTCCCCCTTTTCGCGGGATTTCTCAGTGACGAGAGAAAGGGATACAATCGCCTCATCATCGCCGTAGTCACAAAAGGACTTGCCAATGAGGTAATTCGACGGATTACGACAACCGTCGGAGATGTTGATGCTACTACGGGGGTGATGGTGACGGTGCAGGAAATGGCTTACTGTGCCGGCTCGCTTAATCTCTGAACTGAGAAGGGGGTTTCATGCATGGGATGCCGGCGCTGCTTGTTATCGGTTTGATAACGATAGCGGGTTTCTATGTGGGCAGGAGCATGAGATGGTTGCGCTTGCCGTCAATAATCGGATTCATGATCACCGGTGTCCTCGCCGGTCCTTCATTACTTGGTTTCCTCGAGGAAACCATGATCACCGATCTCGGATTTATAACACAAATAGCCCTGGGGTTCGTGGCAATCAGTATTGGACTGGAACTTAGCCTCGGCGGATTACGTAAACAAGGGAAAGGGATAATTGTAATCATACTCACCGAATCACTCGGTGCTTTTCTGATTGTCACTCTCTGCCTTTATTTGCTCACCCGAAACATTCCCTTAGCACTCATATTCGGTGCAATCGCTCCCGCCAGTGCCCCGGCCGGAACAGTAGCCGTGATCCAGGAATTAAAGGCACGCGGAAGCCTGACCAAAGCACTCTATTCGGTCGTGGGATTCGATGATGGTCTTGGAATCGTCATTTTCGGCTTTGCCCTTGCCATGGCCCGCACAATCCTGCTTCATCAAGCAGGGAATGCCGACGATGGGGGGCTTATGACGGTTTTGGGGCGCCCCTTGCTCGAGGTAGTGTTCAGCCTTCTCATTGGAGGGACGTCTTCGATCGTGTTTTGCATGCTGGCACGAAGGCATGATAATCCGCGAGATATGTTTGTACTTCTTTTTGGGTTCATGTTTGCTAATGTCGGGCTGAGCATCGCTCTCCATCTTTCGTTGATTCTCACCAACATGGTTTTTGGGATGGTCGTGGTCAACACGCAGCCCCATGTATTGGTACAGCGAATAGCCGATGAGCTGCGCAATGTGATGCCGCTATTGTTTGTGCTCTTTTTCACGCTGGCCGGCGCCAACCTGCATATCGATGCGCTTCCGGCGCTGGGATTAATTGGTTTCGTCTATATACTGGCAAGGTCGGCGGGACTCATGGGTGGCGCATATATAGGGGCGGTTCTGGGGAAAGCCGACGACAAAATTCGGCGCTATTTGGGTATGGGTATATTATCACAAGCCGGGGTGGCGATTGGTCTCGCTCTGACCGTGGTCCATGATCTCCAGGGACTTGGGCCACTTGTTACCGGGAAAAAGGGCGAAACAGTTCCTGCCGGCGATAAAATCGGTATCATTACCATAACCACGATAACCGCAACAAGCATATTCTTTGAACTCATTGGTCCCATACTTACCAAGATTGCACTCGAAAAAGCCGGTGAGGTCAATGCTGTATCAGGAAGGGCGGGGTAGGAGGCGTTTTCGCTGTTGCATGGACGGCTGCGGCAAGGAGTGCTTCGGTACATACTATGCCTGCAAGCACTCTCACTTGCTAACATGTTTTGTTCGAGAATCCCAAGATGAAGCTATATCGGTGAATCAAATCAAAGCAGCTAAGCTCGTGTTCCTCTTTAACCCTTACCTCTACGGGGTATCTCAATAAAATTCCTGATCCACCCCCCCATAGACGATACCCAGTGGGATAGTGAACAGCACGCCGGCACCGGGCGCCCGCACATCCACACCTTCTTTCTTAAGATGGGCGTACAGTCTGCTTGCGATTTTGACGTCTTCAACAACGCCGATCAGTGTTTTCGAGGAAATCCTCTGATTTCTTCCCGCAAACAACGAAAGAAAGGGGAAGTCAAGGGCGATTTTGGCTGCTACATCGGTGCTTTCGAGCACCTGAGTTCCTTTTACCCCCAATTCTATGGCC
>WJJU01000101.1 GCA_014729595.1 Chitinivibrionales bacterium | reverse complement strand
TTATGACTCGGCCGCGGGATTCCGGAAGTTTCGCCTTTGCCCATGCAATCGCTTCCGGATCACGGTCAATACCGACGGCAACACCGTTTTCGTTGAGCGCCTCGGTAATGCTCCGAAAATGACCGCCGCCCCCGAGAGTGCAGTCCAAATAAGTGCCGGATGGCTTAAGCACCAGCCCTTCCATGCATTGCGCTCGCATCACCGGCACATGATATGTGAGGTTGCCGTCAACCATGAGCATTCGCCCCTAATTGCATCGAGTTGTAAAACGCCTCATCAAAACCGTCTTCGGCACCCGCTTCGACACCGGTATACGCATTAAAACGGGCGGTATCCCATATTTCGATATATCCCGGACGACCGATCAAGGTTACCTCTTTTGTTATGCCGCCAATCTTGAGCTGCACCGGGCTGAGCATTATGCGACCCTGGCTGTCGAGCCGTGAATCGCTAACCGTACTAAAAAGCTGTCGGGCCATTTTTTCGGTTGCCGGAGTCGAGGGAAGCGAGGCGAGGCTGTCTTCAAACTTCTCCCAAGCATCTTGCGGGTAAGCTCGAAGCCCACGGTCCGGGCCGCGGCATATAACAAATGTCTCGTCGGCAGCCGGGGAGAGCGCTTTCCGGAATTTGGCCGGAACGTTGATGCGCCCTTTAGCATCGATAGTGTAGTCAAATCTTCCCCTGAAACGCGACATTGTCTACCCACGGTTAAACACAATTCCCCACGATCCCCCATAATGATAAAAAACAGAGAGAATTGAGTCAAGGTATTTTTTGCGGACAAAAAGCATAGAAGGGGCAAATTCAATGGCTTATAACCCCTGGAGTGGTATATGTTGTGTTGTAGTGGCGTGGGAGCACAATATTTTGTGATTAAGCGACTAGGAGGGAATAATATGGCGCTAGGAGTGGGTAATTGGGGGGGGAGAATTCCGGGCTTGTACCGGCCATGCCGAAAAGGACGGCTGCAATCATAGTGCGGTCGCTTATACCATTTCAGGCCGTCCTTTGGGATGTTGAGGACGCCGAGGCTCTCGAAGTGGTAGTGGAGGTAGCGGAGGTGAAAGGATCACCCTTTCAAGCCGGTTGTGCGGTCGTCTTCGACATTGTATCGGTGTACTCAAGGAAAGGAATTCGGCGGTGGGATCCGCCCGCCGGTGAGGGCGTCGGGCTATTTGAGCTCGGAGAGATTTATCTCGGATGAATCGCCGAAATCGGAAGTTTTGAATGTTCGCGTATCATCGTAGAGTCTCATGTATTGCGCTCGCTCAGCCTCGAAGGTATCGGTATCCGCCCGTCGTGGGACAGGTAGCTCCTTGGGCGGTTCGGGCTTTTCCGGGATGTTTCGGTTGCTTGATATATTGTTGATCCGCGCTCTGAGTGAGTAGTTTTCGCTTAGTAAGATGTCGTATTCGTGTTGCAGCTCCATAAGTTTCGTTTTCAGGCCGTTGAGTTGCCTTACGTAATTTTCATCCTTGCCCTTGTAGTTTTCGATTACTTTTTGCTGATTCGAGAGAGCCGTCGTCACCAGTTCGATGGTTTTTTCTATTTCGCCCAATCGTTTTTCGGAGCCGCCGTAAGAAGGGGGGGGAGTATGGTAGCCTCGGTTGAAGAGGTTCACCTCACGTACCAAATCATTATCCCGCAAATGGCCCGTCGAATTATCCTGTTTCTGAGTCGAGCGCATCAGTATCAAAAAGAAAAGGGCAATTGCGACGGCGGGGATTATATACAGCAGCTCAATAGGCACGAAAATTTCCTGGCTAATTCGGGTTGGGCAATAACCTATATTCTCACAACAAATCAGCCGATGCTTGATCGAGCCGGCGGCATTCAGAAACCGGTACCGGAAAGAGGACGCCGTCGGTGGAAATGAGCCGGCCGCTTTAAGCAATATAAATACCCTCTTGGAAACGTATCAACCCGGAGGCGATATCAAGTGACTATGCCATTGCCAATTATGTCCGTTTCGGGAGTTCGTGGAAAGGTTGGAGAAACTCTGACGCCGCAACTCTATTCAGCTTTAGCGTACATTCAAACA
>WJJU01000016.1 GCA_014729595.1 Chitinivibrionales bacterium | reverse complement strand
CTATACCGGCAAGCTTTTAGACGGCACAAAGTTTGACAGCTCACGAGATCGCGGTCAACCAATCGCTTTTCCCGTGGGCGCCGGCCGAGTTATTCCCGGTTGGGACGAGGCATTCCTGGATATGCGGAAAGGCGAAAAACGCACGCTGATAATCCCTCCGGATCTTGCGTACGGAGTGCGAGGTAGGCCTCCGGTGATCCCCCCTAATGCCTATTTGATATTCGATGTAGAGCTGGTGGATTTCTAAGCCACATCGAGAACGCAATGCAGAAAGAGGGCAACAAGCTTCCCGCGCTGGTCGATATGAGCGACCCCGCCAAGGTTATTGGAGAGGTCGAGGCCATCGTGACTGCTATTGATGCTTCTTTCGATTTCGCCGCAATCAATTTGGTGTTCGGCGACATTAGAGCGCTCTTCGAGGGGAACTATCCCGGTTATCGCGACTGCAACACGGAGTATCATGATCTTCGGCACACGACGGATTGTTTGCTCGCATTTACGCGCATTCTTCATGGGATGACGATATGCGGGAAACAATTCGAGCGCGACGATATCGAGCTGGGGCTGATGGCGGCAATGTTTCACGATTGCGGCTATATACAGACCGAGGATGACGAAGCCGGCACCGGTGCCAAGTATACCAGCACCCATATCGATCGCGGCATCGATTTTATGAAGGCGTACTTTGCCGCCCATGACTTTCCGGAGCGATACGGTAGCGACGGTGCGGCCATGATTCGCTGCACGGGATTGGGTATCGACATCGGAACCATCTCTTTCACTTCGCCCGCCGTCGAGCGACTCGGCAAGGCGCTTGGCAGTGCCGACCTTCTCGGCCAAATGGCCGACCGAATATACCTGGAAAAACTTTTGTTCCTCTATTATGAGTTTGCCGAAGGTGGTATACCGGGATTCGACAGTGAAATTAAGCTCCTCGACAAGACTCTGGAATTTTACGATGCGGCACGTCGACGGCTCGACGGAGATCTCGATAATCTTAGCCTATACGCCGTCGATCATTTCCGGGAGTACCGGTACCTGAACGCCGACCTGTATACGGTGGCAATCCAACGCAACATCGAGTACCTCCGCCATATCCTGAACAAGCATCGCACGGAGCACCGAGAGTATCTGCGGCGCGGCGACGTCGTTAAAAAACTTAGGGAAAAGGGCCTATAATCGATACGTTCCCACCAAGCGACTTATCGCCTCATTCCGCCCTCCCTCAAGATTTGACGACCCGCCTTTTTTTGCATGCACCGCCCCCGTCGCCCGATTTTCAGACCCATGAAGTCCTGAGCGGAAAGAGACGTATCGACCAAATGACCGAGGTTATACCAACATGGACAAAACAATTCACTCTCGAGTTTGCGCCGGTCTTGAGCTTGTACGGGAAGCAAGCGGTGCCGATGCGGCCGAAAACCTTGTCGCCTACGCTCAACGACACCTGGACAACGTGGCCACACGACGAATCCGCGATCTCGCCGCGTCATTCAAACGCAGCCTTGTCGAAAATCATCCAATGGAGCTACCGTACAGCACCATACTTCCCATACTTCCACACGAGCATCGCGAGAATGTCGAAGCGCTTATGCGTGATCTGGAAGTACAGTTCCTCGACAACCGGTACAGCTTTCTCCGGATGGTCAACGCCGAGGGAATCCCCCGCAAAGCCGTCGAGGACATGCTCGAAAAGTATTGCTTATCCCAAAAGTGGGTCGCGGACCCGGAACTCCCCAACATTGTCGCACGGGTGGTTGTTCGACGGCTCTCTCAGTGGGAACTCATGTGCCTGCTGCACGACCGCATACGGAAAATCGTCGACGCATTCGCCGCGGCTTCCGAGGCGGCCGGACACCCCCCCCGGGTCAAACTTGCATCCTTGGGTCGCCTTATCGCTTTCTTGCGCTGGGTTCCGTATGAATGGACCGAAGAGGTCCTTCTTCGCTTTATCGACGACATACGGCTTTCGGTAAAACTCGATCGGCTTCGGCTCTACATATCAGTCATGCGTGCAATGTTCTGCCGTCCACGAGTCCAGCGTAAAACCGTCGAGCACCTGTGCCGTCGGCTCCTATCCGATTTTGACGGGAGAATTCCTCCGACTCTAATGCAATTGTTTCGCGCCGTCATGATAGCCGGCGGACAAGATACATGGAACTGGCTCGAAGAGCGAACCCGTTCACGTCCCGAACTATATGCCGATGAATTTTTTCTCGAAACGATGGCTATGATCGACAAGGTAGGCACCGCGCGTATTCTGATTGAGCGACGCGATGATTTTACCGTAGATATTGGCTTTGAGCCGTACCTTCGGCTTATCGCCCAAACCGGTCAAAGGAGCGATGAGACGAGCGACTTTATAGTGGGACTGTGGAACGATGCGTCCGCCGAATTGAAAGAAACGATACTCCGGACAATCGATGAGCTTCATTGTGATCGAGCCTGTTCATACCTTATTGAACAGCTCAAAGAAGAGGATCACACACTCCTTGGGATCAAAATGCTTGACTCCATTGCGGCCGCCGCGGACCTTGACCAGCTCACCGCTCTTCCAACGAGAATCGGCCCGCAACGGCCGATTCTCTATTACCACGTTATTGACCTCTTGTACCGAAGACTCATCGCACATCCGGTCACCTTCACCCACCTGAAGGACTACTCACTGCTTGTCCGCTTTGAAGAAGCGCGCGCCCGCATTTACCGGCTATATCAGGTTCTTCTCGGGTTCCAAGAACTCCTGGACTGTCTTCTCCGTTTGACGGATATTGCCGCACGCCACGGGTTTACCGAAAACATGCGCGTCACCCCCGAGTTCATACCCGTAATCGACCCGGATCCGCATTGGAAAGGGCAAAACAAGATGGGGGCTATTACAAGAGAAATACGCATGCTACTCGACGAATGCCGGTGCAGAGCCGAGCGCCACCGCGCGTCGAGACCCTTTCTTGCGGAATTAGGCACCGTTCTTGACTTCGCACCCGACCTTATTCCATCACATGCCGAAGACATATTCGGCAAACCTCGTCGCCGTTTTCTTCGCGACCGAATACTGCGTGGTAAAGATCTGCCAAGCTTTGCCACGCCTTCATCGACGGAGCAACAGCGCGAACGTTTATCGCAATTACGCGACAAGGCAGTCCAATCCCTCTTGATGATCAGGGAACGTTTCCTGTTTACCGAATGGTTTGTTCGCAAAATGCCCTTTACCCTTACCGAGAATCTTCCGAGGCTGCTCGATCAAATTCGGAGAGGCGACGATTTAACGTTTAATACCGGATTTCAGCCGTCGAAAACACAAAACGAGCACCTTCGCCGCACCTTTTTGATCTTGAGCGAGTGTACCAAACAAGGCG
>WJJU01000100.1 GCA_014729595.1 Chitinivibrionales bacterium | reverse complement strand
TTGCACAACGGCGCCGATATCCGCTACGTGCAGGAGCTTCTGGGCCACGCCGATCTGTCGAGCACGCAGATTTACACCCGCATCGACATCGGCGACCTCAAAGCCGCCCACAAACGCTACCACCCCCGAGAGCGACCCGATGACCACGACCCTTGACACCGACGCCGCGCGGTTCCTCGCCCAGGTGCGGCTCGCCGTCACTCCCACCACCTACGTGCGCAAGAGAAACGAACTCGAGGGGTTCCTCCGCCACTGCATCGCAAAGCGTAAGCACTACACCGCCGCCACAAAGGACGATATCGAGCGCTATCTTCTCGCCCGGCCGCGAACCAGGGCACGTAGACTGCAGATAACCTGCACGCTGCGGGACTTCTACCGGTTCTTGGGCTTCGAACCCCCCGCAAACCCGGCGGCGGACATCACGTTCCTTCCCGCAAAGGTGCAGCGCTTGCCGCACGTCCCCGGCAAAGCCGCCGTGAAGCGCTCTATCGCCGGACTCACCGCCGACGGGACCGAAATGGCGCTGAGAAATCGCTTGATGGCCGAGCTGGCCTACGGCTCCGGCCTTCGTCGCGCCGAGCTGCGCAAACTGGACATCGAAGACATCGATCTTGAGGAGTCGGTCGCCCACGTCGCGGGCAAAGGGGGCAAGGATCGCACCGTCCCGCTTACCGCCACCGCCGTGGCGATCCTCCGCGAGTATCTGGCGCTACGCCGCGCGCATCGCGGTCCGCTTCTGGTCGCCGCCACCGGCCGCCGTCTGAGTCTGCAAAGAACCTATGAGGTCTTCCGTGACAAAGCCGGCATCCGTCCCCATCTCATGCGCCACGCCTGCGCCACCCACATGCTCAAAAACGGCTGCAATCTGCGCATTATCCAGGAACTCTTGGGTCATAGTCGCTTGACCACGGCGCAAATCTACACCCACATCGAAAAGAACGATCTGCGGGCGGTGATCGACCGCATGCACCCGCGGAAATCTAACCGTTTTCTGACGTGAAATCGGTACGGGAAAGTACACACTCTTCTTCGCGCCAAATACTATCTTACCGACAACCAATTTTGCTCTTTGAAAAAGCCTGAGTGGCGCGTGTGAGTACCTGCGCGAAGTAGTGCTCCGGAAGGCCCTTACGGGTCGTTTTTGCGGAGGCAGCATACATCCTAATCGGGGCAAGGATGTATGATCCGGTGGTGGTGGGTGTGGTTGAGTGGGGATCCGGCGATGGAGTACTGGTCTGGCTACTGCTATGTTGGTTGTCGGCCGATTATCGCGATCAAGCGCAACGGCAAGATAACCGAGGTTGTAATCTGGGATCCAGTAGGGCATGGGAAATCATCATTCCCCTCCCTGACTATATTTATGAGATAGTTTTATGTACCGGAAATAAGCTAGTATGCGATTAGGCCTGTTGCGTTGGGTAGAAAGAACTATCTGTTCAAGGGATCGGAAAAAGCTGCTCAGCGCGGGGCGATAATCTATTTGATCATTGCCACCGCAAATATGCATCGCTGGGATCCCCATCAGTATATCGAGACGCTGTTGAAAAAGCTTCCGTCTGAGCGCAATGCAGCAAATATCACAAACTACCTTCCTTACAATATGCTCGCTGAAGGGTAAAGGCGTAGTTTACCGGAAGGTTACTCCGGCCTCGTTGTCTTTCAGAAGCTAATTGACCTGATCGGGTTGAAACCAGCCCTTCGGCATTGTTTTACAATGTCCAGATTCAATCTCTGGAATTTTCTGTTTTCTTGCGGAGAATCGACGCATTCAGCAGCTAATACCACCCTGCGCGGGTTTAGCGTAGCAATATAGGCAACCATGAGGGCACGGTGGTTCGTATGAGCCGATATCACGGCTTTCGTAACAGCCGCAGCCCATGCGCGTCGGCTTTTGTTTCAGCGGACGGTGTACGCCGAAGCGATCCGTTTGAGCCAAAAGTGATTCATCGATACAGTGTGCTTGCTCGATCCCCTCGACCGCGTTACGGAGGTGGGTGTTGCAGCAATTGTACAGGGTGATTCCGGCTTGACGTCCCGCATCGCGCAGAGAAACCGCTATGCCGATCTGCTCTTCGACGGGAATTTCCATAAAATCCACCGGACGGCCCCGGAGTTTGTTGTAGGCGGTCATGAACGAGAAATAGCACCGCGTGATCCCCTCGGACGCCATAAAAGGAAAAATTCGGTAAAAAGCCGCATCGGTCGTAACAATGCGCCCGGTGGAATCGCGATACCGGCAAATGGGATCAAAACGCCACAAAACACGCTCGGGACCAACCATGCGGCAAAGACGCGAAAGTGTCGTTAGACGTTGCTCGAGTGCGGGAAGGTTCGGTTCCAACGCCGGCATGTCGTTGATCGTGAAATGAAAGAGGGCATTATTGCGTGACAGCAGTACGGGAAAATCGGGATGAGCCCGGAGGGGGGCAAAATCTTTTGACCAAAAAATGTATCCCATGACGTGTTCGGGAAGTAAAGAAACGGTGTAGGATCGTCCATAACCGCCGTTGTAGGTTACTGCGCCTCGGCGCCATGCATCGAAAAACGCCTGCGTGTGGAAACGGGGAAGGTCGTTGCGGCGGGATGCCGATATGTATTGTAGTTTGTTCGGCTTTGCGAGGGGAGTGGTCATGGCCAAGCGGCAATATCGTCCGTTTACGAGATGCGGGTCCGGATATAGTCGGCGAGCGCCGTGAGTATATCCCCGCGCACTCCCAAAAAGGCAACGTCTCGGCAGGCGGCATCGATCAGCTCTTGTGCGTATTTTTTCGACTCATCCAGACCGAATACGGCCGGGAACGTGGCCTTGCCTTTTTCTCGGTCACTTCCCGCATCCTTTCCCAACTGCTCCGTCGTGCCTTCCTCATCGAGAATGTCGTCGATAACCTGGAATGCGAGCCCAACGTGATTGCCGTAGGCGGTCAGGCTGTTCAATGTAGAAGTGGGTGCGCCGGCGAGCATCCCGCCCACACGCACGCAAGCCCGGATAAACGCGGCGGTTTTGTTTTCGTGAATGTACTCGACCGTTTTGAAATCCACCCCTCGCCCTTCCGATTCGATGTCAACTACCTGGCCGCCAATCATGCCGCCGGTACCCAATGCTTGGGCAAGTTCGGTGATGACGGCAATCCGGCCCGTCCTCGCCAAAACCTCGAATGCATAAATACAGAGGGCGTCTCCCTCCAAAACGGCCAGCGCCTCGGAGAACGCCTTGTGGGCGGTCGGTTTTCCTCGTCGAAAATCATCGTCATCCATGCACGGAAGGTCATCATGGACAAGTGAGAACGTATGAAGCATCTCGACCGCGGCGGAGGCCAGCGCAATATTACGGTCACCGAATTCCCCCCCGCAGGCTTCATGCGCCGCCATAATCAAACAAGGCCGCACCCGTTTCCCGCCTGCAAACATAGAGTAGCGCATGGCCGTATGCACCGATGACGGATGCATGCTTGCCGGAGGAAGTAGCTCCTCGATTGTCTCATCAACCAGCTTTGCGGCTTTTTTGAGGTAACCCTCCACGTTAGTCATCGAACTCCTCCCCTCCAACGACCGAATCGAGAGTAATGCCAAGCACTTTTTCTATAAATTCTCCGTCTTCGCTCTTGAGCAGTTCCCGAAGTTTGCCCTCGGCGCTCTTGAGGTGTGTGTCACAGGTGCGAATTAGTTTCACACCGTTTTCGAAACCGCTCAACGCTTCATCGAGCGTGAGTTCATCGCCCTCCAGCTTTTCTATTACCGATTCCAACTCATTGAGAGCTTGCTCAAATGTCTTTTTTCTGGGCGCCATAGTAATTCATACCTTAATACCGCTCGCACGGATTCCCATGAAACAACAATTTTTTGTTCAAAGGGCCAATCTAATATACAATACCTCCGCGTCGCACGCTATGCGTCCGAGACTTTGGTAATCCGGGCCTGAGCCCGCCCCTGACGAAATTTAATGCCGACGGTGTCTCCCACGGATATCCGTCCAGCGTCCCGGATTGGTCGCCCCGCCGTGTCGGTAACAACGCTATAGCCGCGCGCCAGTACCGAAAGCGGGTTCAAGGCGCCTAAATGGGATGCGGCGCGAGCCATACGTGTGCGCGCCTGCCGCAAATAAATGCCCATGGCTCTCGCGTGGCGTTCCGTCAGTTCATCTTGGCGCAGACGGTATTCTTCGACAAGTCTGAACGGTTTCCGCAAAGCCCGGCTACGCATTTGCTCCATCAAGCGGGTGCGGGGCTCACGAAGTCGGCGTTTGGCCGCCGGCACGAAGCGTCGGATGAGGGTTCGGAGGTGACGAAGACTTTCACTATGATCGGGCACCGCCATTTCGGCCGCCGCGGATGGTGTCGGCGCTCGAACATCCGCAACAAAATCGGCGATTGTGAAATCTATTTCGTGCCCGACCGCGGAAATCACGGGAAGTTTGGAAGCGAAGATCGCACGGGCCACTCGTTCATCGTTGAACGCCCAAAGATCTTCGACCGAACCACCACCGCGTCCCACGATTAAAAGATCCGCCGCTCCCTGCTCGTTCATTTCGGCAATCGCATGGGCGATTGCCGCCGGAGCCGGATCACCTTGAACCGGGACCGACCGCAATAAAATATCGGTCCCGGGTGACCGTGAGGCCACCACTCTAATGATGTCACGAAGTGCGGCGCCGGTTTTGGCGGTAACGACACCGATCGTTTTGGGCGTCTCGGGAAGTCGCTTTTTGTGACAGGCATCGAACAAACCCTCTTTATCGAGCTTTGCTTTGAGCTTTTCTATCGCGGCAAAGATCGCCCCCAAGCCGGAGGGCTGCATACGTCGAACGTCCAGTTGATAGTAACCGCCTCGGGTATATACTCTGATTGCGGCGATTGCCAATACCGCCATGCCCTCTTCGGGCTCAAAATCCATCCGATCCGCCGTCGAACGCCATATTACCCCCGGTATCCTGCTGTCGGCATCTTGGAGCTTAAGGTAGCAGTGACCGCTTGCGGCTCTCTTAAAATTGGATATTTCTCCCTCGACCCACACCAAAGTGTTGCCCGCATCGAGGATCATGGAAATGCCCTCGTTTATCTCGCTAACGGTGTAAGGCTTCTCGCTCTCAAGTGGACTCAGGAACTCAAACGACTCATTCATGAAAAAGTGAGTTGCTCCTGGATTCGCTCGATGCCCAAAGCTTTTCCGCTCCTGTTGTCGATCTCGACTACCACCGCACAGAGAAGCGGTCCTTCGTTTGACGGTTCAAAGCGGGCGAATGTTTGCAGAAGAAAGCGGCGTATGACCGCGGAGGGTTTCATGCCGATAATCGAATTTTCGGGACCGGTCATACCCACGTCGCTGATGAACGCCGTACCTCCGGGCAAAATTCGCTCGTCCGCGGTCTGCACGTGGGTGTGAGTTCCCAATACCGCGCTCGCTCGCCCATCAACGTAATAGGCAAACGCCGCCTTCTCACTTGTCGCTTCGGCATGGAAATCGATGATGACTATCGGTGTCTCGCGAAGAAGGTCGTCGATGGCCGATGAACCAATCCGAAAGGGGCAGTCAAGAGCCTCGGAGAGAAATGTGCGCCCCTGAAGATTGATGATACCTACCTTGCTGCCGTCATCCAGCCGCACAATAGTTTTACCTACCCCCACATTGCCGGGGGGGTAGTTGAGCGGACGAAGAACGTAATCGCCGGACTCGAGCCCCTCCACCGCCTCGGTGCTGGCGAATGAATGATTTCCGCCCGTAATGACCGATACTCCATAACGGCGAAACTTTTTTGCAAGATTCGCCGTTATGCCCTTCCCGCCCGCCGCGTTCTCGCCGTTGGCGATGCACAGATCGATGCGGTGTTCGATTTTGATATGCGACAAATGATCGGCAAGTACGCGACGACCGATATTCCCGAATACGTCACCGACAAAAAGTATACGCATATGGCTCCCGTCCAGCCTTCGCGGCATATTCCGCCAAAAGGGTCGCTATGATTTATTTCGCATAGTTGGTGTAGCGGATTTCTCTTATAATGGTAACTTTGATTTGCCCCGGATACTCCATTTCATCCTGGATTCTGG
>WJJU01000015.1 GCA_014729595.1 Chitinivibrionales bacterium | reverse complement strand
GGCCGGGGTAAGTACGAAGAGGCCGTAGTCGTTATGGAAGAAGCGGCGCGATTACGTCCCGAGGATGCCGGAATTCATGTCCGTTTGGCGGCCGTGTACGATACAATGGGCGATGAAGAAGCTCGGCTTATGCATCTTAGGACGGGGCTCGAGGTCGACCGGGCAAACCCGGTTGTCAACCTTGAACTGGGGAAATACCATTATAAGCAAGGCAACCTGAAACGAGCGGGCGAATATTTGGCTCGCGCCGTTGAGAGCGATTCGCAAAATGCACGGATTCGTTATGCCTATGCCAAACTTCTCTTTGATACCGACATGAAAGACGAGGCCTTTGAGCATGCCGCTTGGACGGCGAAGAAAGCTCCTTACAATGTGGATTACCTGCTTTTGCACGCTCAAGCCGCCGAGGCGACGGGCAGGCGCGAGCAGGCGATTGCCGTAACCGAGCAAGCCCTTACGAACGAAACCAACAATATGGCTCTTTTAAAATTGGCCGGTATGCTTTATCACGAAGAGGGACGACTTCGGGATGCCAAAGAATGGATGCAAAAGGCTGTGTCGGTTGATGATGGTTGTGGGGAGTGCTATAGGGTGCTGGGAGAAATTCATTTAAAAGAAAATCTCTATACCCGGGCTACCAGCTATCTCCGGCTCGCTCTTGACGAAATTGGCTACGATGAGCGAATCGCAATGATGCTGGGCGACGGACTGCGAAAGAGCATGGAATATGATAAGGCGCGCGATGTCTTTGAAGATGTGCTGAGCAAAAATCGCAGCCAAAACGAGGCTCGCTATTATTTGGTGCATTTCGCACTCCTTGCCGGCAACGTTAAGCAGGCTAAAGAGCTTGTACGCAAGTTCGATCGGTCGGAGAAAACCATGTGGCACCACCTGGCGGCCGGCGAACTTCACGAGGCCCGAAAGGAGATGGATGCCGCCATGATATCGTATGGTGTGGCGCTCCGTCTCAAGCCTGAATGTTCAGAGGCTTTAAGTGGATTTGGCCGCGTTAATATCGCCCGAGGCGAGTATGAAGTTGCCGTCGAAAATATTGGTAAGGCAATGGTGGCCAATCCCTATAATCCGTATCTAACGGTCGACCTGGGGCGTGCGTATGAAGGGATGGGTAATCTTGCTTCGGCAATTGAATTCTACAAGGAGGTTGTCAAAAATTACCCGCAGGTTTCCGAAGCTTACTATTGCCTGGCCGGTGCTTTGAGCCGCATGGAGAAGTATCGTAAGGCAATGTCGGTGATCAATGAAGGGCTGTCTCGTTGTCCGCATTGCCCGAAACTATACATGGCGCTGGGGCGTGAATACCAGAGGATGGCCAAGCACGAAGACGCCGTACGGGCTTATCATGAGGCGGTGCGAAAGGGTGGCGAAAGCTTTATTGATGCATACATGCACATCGCTTCGATTTATGCCAATGATCTGGAAGACGACAAAAACGCGGAGAAGTACTTTAATAAATATCTCAAAGCGGGTGGGCAAAAGGAAAAATTTAAAAAACAAATGGCAATCGTAGAGGAATAAGCTACTTTCGATCGGAAAAGCGGGAAGGTCTTTCCCGGCGGAAGGTCGGTTCATTGTGATCGGAAACCAGGCGGTTTCCGTTGGGAACAGCCCCCTCTTCCGGCTCTTCGGGCACCGAGCTTCTCCACATCGTCGAAGGGGAAGGTGCTCGAAGCGCCCGTAGCGCCCGAACTAAACAGCTCAACGAGCGGCTCACCGACATGTAACCCTATCATTGCAAAAGTTGCTTGGTATTCAAGCGTGAGGCGGGGCGAGGACTCGAAGGCCATGACGGCCGAAGAGTACGCCGGTCCAAGTTGGACTGCCGCCCGAAGCAATGCTCACGCCGGTAGCGCAAAAGAGCTACACCTGGATGGTGTAAGTGAACGCTTACCGGGTCCCGCGCAAGCGTTGCGCTTGGATACCGAGGGGCTTTCTCTGAGGGTAAAAATCCGTTTGACATAGTAATTCAATCACTTAAATAAATGTCAACCGGATTATTATGCAACGATGGGGTTAAATAAAAACCAAACGAAAGCCGGGATTCGGGTTATTCTACCATGGGTCTCACCCAGTTGGGAGCGCTGAATTTGGAGCCCCTGCTTTGGTGCGACGCAGTTCGACGAAACCGGGAACCTCGCAAACCGACCGGGGTCCGTCGGCGCCTATTCTTCGAGCAACAAGCGCTTTGGTGTCCCGTTCATTATTGCTCGGGCTACGTCGATTGCCTGGTCGAAAGAATAGAATTTGCGCTCGATCCTTTCGGCAAGAACTTGAGAAAGGACGCGCTGAGCCATGCGAATTCGGGCGTAGATCCAGTCCACGCAGTGAGCATCGCTGAAGAATCCCATAAGCCGTGAAGTTGGAACCATGTCGAGTCTTCGGTGCCACGCCGCGTGAGTCACCGAGGGGTAGAACGTTTGCCACCAAAACCCCCCAAGCGAAACGTTGCCGTAGCCAAGGCAAAGCGAGCAAAGCAGAGGCTCGTCGGGTTCGTAACCGTTAAGTATGACAAAATGCAAATCCGGGAATTCGCCGACCAAGTGGCCCAACGTAGAGGCAAAGGTCGCGCCCGCTCGTTGGACCGGGTGAGGATAGTTGGGGGTAAGATATTGTGTGCCGTAAACAAGTTGGAGAACACCCGTATTGTCGCGAGCGGCCTCGCAGATGCATCGAATGAATGCGGCGTCCAGGAGCGAATGCTGATGTTCGTCAATCGATTCGCCGCGGTGTACACTCGCAAGCGCGTGGTCGATCACGCCGCTCTCGCAGGGTGTGAAATCGGCCAACGAGCAAACCCGGGCGATAAGTGCATGACGTCCTTGCCAATTGTAACCTTCATAGTAGCGGTTTACCGCTTCCTTGAGCGCTTGGTATGAGGTTATTTCGGCGCCGAGCTGTTTCTTGACTTGCTCTAAATGTAAACAAATGGAATTGTACTCTCGTGTCCCGCCGTAGAATCCTCTTACCAAAGCGTTATGGACACGGGGCGGAGCGTCGGTGAGCGCCCCGGCGGTGTTCTCGGCGGTTTTGTTGGTGAGTATGTCGGCGATACCCGCGCGATTGAGAACCGAAGTCCCCCAATTCGGATTTCCCGTGTGCTCCTTAAACCGTTCTTCAAACCGCGCAAGCGATTCCCGGCTCAAGGGTTCGTTAAATCCATAAAGATCCCGGAGTATTGTTGTGAGAGCCCAACCGAAACTGGTAGACGATATCGCCGGCCAGGCATCAATTAAACAATCATAAGATACCTGATCGCCTTTTGGATCACCGTCCGGCCGCCACAACCGCTCTTCGGGCACACCCGCGGCGCGCATTGGATACCGAAGCATGTGGTAGAAAAGTATTTTGCCGGGATCCGAAGCCGCCATGGTGGTGGGGGAAAGATGACTGTGAATATCGACGACCGGGATCTGCTGAAGAGCTTCGTATATTTCCTGGCTCAGCATTGGTTCCTCCTCTTTATGTAGACAACACGGCCGCTCTATAGCAAAATACATACGGACCCGTGAAGTCTTCCTTGCGGAGCCGACGATTCAAAAGATATTTATTGATGTGTTCTTCCATCGAAGCCGGCGCCTTTGTAATCTTGCGAGGTGGAGGCCAACAATACTAAAATCAGGACTTGGCTGCCATGATGGTCAAATGGTTTATGGCGACGGTGGGTACGCTTGCGCTTGCGCTTGGCGTTGTTGGTGTTGCTGTTCCACTTCTTCCGACGACACCCTTTTTGCTGCTTGCCGCCGCCTGCTACATGCGAGGCTCTCGACGGCTCTACCGGTGGTTGGTGGGGCATCCATGGTTGGGGCCGTTCTTGCGCAACTATCGCGAAAATCGTGCAATCTCGCTGCGCACAAAGGTTGTGGCGCTCGCAACTCTCTGGGCCGCCGTCGGGTATTCATCGTTCATGGTCGTAGAAAGCATCCTCTTGCGGGTGGTACTTCTCCTTGTCGCGATCGGGGTCTCTCTGCATCTGCTGACACTCAGAACGCTTTGAGTTATTTTTTCGGGTATACGGTTTGGCGCGAACCGGCGAATGTCGGGCTTTGCGCGAATCCTCAAGATTGAAAAAGTCGAAATAATCGGCACTTGCCGTCCTCTGCTCCCAAATATTTCTTGCATCCGGGAAATAGTCTCCGCTCCGCAACGGCGTCTCATGCAAAATGATGCATTTTAAGCGATTAGCCCGACGGCATGAGAAATCGCCGCTTCGGGGGGGGGACAGTGATCTCACACGCCCAACCCTTCGTTTCCTATTTGGTTCGTTTTATTTCATTTCGAGCTAATCGCGGCTCAATTCCTCCAAAATTTCCCAGAGCACCATGAAGAGACGTATATTCCAAAGCCAATTAAAGTGCGCAAAGTCGTAAGTATCGGCTTTGGAACTTGTGCGGAAAGGGGAGATAATTGCATGGCTTTTAAGGATGAACCACTTTTAATACTAGACGGGGCGTGTGGGACCACTGTTCAGCGCATGAATCTTCCCGCTTCGGCCTGGGAGGGCCGTGACGGCTGCAATGAATACCTCAATCTCTCCGCTCCCGAAGCGGTGGTTGAGCTTCATCGCTCTTTTCTTGATGTCGGGGCTACGGCGGTTGAGACCAATACATTTGGCGCCAACCGGATCGTTTTGGCGGAGTATGGGCTTGAAGATGAGGTGACGCGAATCAATGAAGCGGCGGTGGCGAATGCGTGTACGGCGATCGGTGAAGGGCGTGGTTATGTGGTCGGTTCGATCGGGCCCGGCACCAAGCTTCCTTCGTTGGGCCACATTTCGGTTGAGGAGCTTGGTGAGGCGTTGAGTGAGCAGGCGCGTGCCCTTATCGAAGCGGGGGTCGATGCGGTTGTGCTGGAAACATGCCAAGACCTTCTTCAGGTGAAAACCGGCGTAATTTCCTGTTTGGAACTGTTTGAAGAATTAAAGCGGGAGGTGCCGCTGATGGTGTCGATTACGGTTGAGACGACCGGCACCATGCTTGTGGGGACCGAGGTTGCCGCGGCTGCCGCGGCGTTGGAGCCGTTCAATATTTTCTCGCTCGGCCTTAATTGTGCAACCGGTCCCGAGCTGATGAAATCGCATGTCCATCACCTAAGCCGCAATTGGCCTCGACGGGTTTCGGTCGTGCCTAATGCCGGCATGCCGCAGGTCGTGGAGGGCAAAACCGTTTATCCGCTTGCTCCCGCTGAATTCGCCGCCCACCAAAAAGTGTATGTGGAGCGGGACGGTGTGAGCATCGTCGGCGGGTGCTGCGGGACACTGCCGGAGCATATTGGAGCGATGGTTGAAGCGTTGCGTGATGTGAGGCCGGCAAAGCGGAAGATCGAGCGGGCGCCCAGTTTAAGCAGCGCATATCAGGCGGTCGAGATTCGACAGGATATTCCGCCTCTGCTCATTGGTGAGCGAGCCAACGCTAATGGATCGAAAAAGTTCAGAGAACTGCTTCTTGAGGATGACTACCAGGGGGCCCTGCGGATCGGCTTGGAACAAGAAAAAGAAGGCGCTCACGCCGCTGATCTGTGTACCGCCTATGCGGGTCGTGACGAATGTCATGATATGACAACCTTGGGCCGCATGTTTGCCGAGTCGGTGCGGCTTCCGCTCGTAATCGATTCAACCACCCCGGAATGCGTCGAGGCCGTGCTGAAAATCTATCCAGGCCGCGGTGTTATAAATTCGATTAATCTTGAGGATGGCGGTGAGAAGCTTGGCAGGCTCTGTCGACTTGCCAAAAAGTACGGAGCGGCGGTTGTCGCACTTACTATTAATGAAAAGGGAATGGCAATGACCGCCGATGACAAGGTTGCGACCGCGAAAGCGATACATGACCTTGCTGTCGGATCGTATGGCCTTCGGGCCGAGGATTTGCTGTTCGATCCTTTGACCTTCACCGTCGGGTCAGGCGATGAAACACTTAAGGAAGCCGCGCGTGAGACGCTCGAGGCGGTGAAAAGGATCAAGGAAGAGCTTCCGGGAGTTGCGACATCGTTGGGGGTAAGCAATGTCTCGTTCGGCTTGGCACCCAAAGCGCGCAAAGTGCTCAATTCGGTGTTTTTGCATGAAGCGGTGTCGGTTGGGTTGGATGCGGCGATTGTTCATGCCGGAAAAGTCATTCCTTACGCTCAGATCGATGAGGCCGATCGGGCTTTGTGTCTCGATTTGATCTACAATCGAAGCGCCGAAGGAGATCCGCTCGAGCGCTTTATCGCCCATTTTGCCGATCGGGTGGATGAAGGGCAAGAAGAAGGGCGGGACGGTGACGGGACGGTAGCGGTGGAGCAGGAAGTGACCCGGCGGATTATGGACGGCAACAAAGAGGGTGTTGAAGACCTTTTGTCGATCTTGTTGGCTCGTCGCCCGGCAACCGCTATTGTTAACGAAATCCTGGTGCCGGCAATGCGCCAAGTTGGTGAGCTGTTCGGGCGCGGGGACATGCTGTTGCCGTTCGTACTTAAGTCGGCCGAAACCATGAAATACAGTGTTTCATATCTGGAGCCGTATCTCGACGCCGCCGAGAGTGATACGGGCC
>WJJU01000099.1 GCA_014729595.1 Chitinivibrionales bacterium | reverse complement strand
GTATCGCTCTGCCGCTCGTGGCGAAAGTGATCGACCAGCGTAATACGCCGTTGGAGAAATACCAAACCGCCGAGGCGCCGATTACGTGGAGTATTCAAGAGATCGATGGCCGGGATCCCGGGACTTTACGCGAAACCCAAGGGTTCGAGAACAGCTTCCTACCCATAAAAGCCTACACTACGCTCAAGCTTGTCGCTACCTTCAGTGACGGAGGGGCAACTTTAAGGGATGAGATCACCTTAATTGTGAGACCGGGAAGGCCCCATAAAGTGTGGCTCGAAGCGGACCACGGGCGTGAGGTAAGTCCCAATGCGCCGAATGAGGTTGACACGCTCAAACTCTCATCCAACCGTTCTACGGTGACCGTCTATGCAATAGTCAGGGATTCCCTCGGGAACTATATCGCCCCCTCCGGAGCAACCACCTGGTCTCCGTCAACGGGTGATATCGCGACTGTCAGCCCCAAACGCTCTTCGCTCGGTGAAGGGGATGTAGTGAAGGGTATGAGAAGCGGGGTGGTAACGGTAATCGCCCGAGATACTTCGCTTGCGTTATCCCACCCGGCCGATTCTCTAACCGTTCTTATCCTTGAATATTCGTATGATTCTCTTCAAATAACAACCGAAAAGGCGATCGGAAGTTCGGTGGATTCGGTAGTCATGAACACCAACCGAGATACAACACTCTATGTTCTCGGACGACGTGACGACGGCGGGGGATGGGAGCCGGTTGACGCCATGTGGGAGGTGATCGACGCGCCGGTAGGCGCCCAAGTATCCGCCCCGCCCGGCGGTGACGATGAGTGGCTGCTCTCGCCCGTCGACACGGCTTCGGGGCGAATAAGGGTAACGTTCGGCCAGGATAATGTTACGGCACCGGATACGGCATGGGTACAATTTACCCCCGGCCCCCCGACCCGCGTCGAATACGAGGTAGTCACAGCCGCGGATTCCATTATTGCGGGCAAGCCCTTTAAAACCGTCGTGCGGTTATACAACGACGACAACAAGTTGGTTCGGGGCGGCTGGTGTTATCCCGGTGAACTGGATATTGCGGTCTATGACGATATCCTTGGAAGCGGAGGACGCCCTTTGCCGGAGGTAACGGTTGACGACAGCACGTACTCTGTCCGTGATCAGGGTGTTGCGGTGGATCAATGCATCGACGCTACCGGTATCGACACGGTCGAGTGGGTACTCTATTACGCTCCGGAAGGCCGGGACAGCCCCCACATTTTGAACGTTGATTTTGGAGGAGGGCTGAGCGCCGACACCGATCCCTTTACCTTGTCGCCCGGTGAGCTGGATTCGGTGGCCGTAGAAAAAATCGACAACACGGATGTCGACAGCGTACGTTTGCATACCGGAGAGGCCGTTACACTGGTTGCGATTGGTTACGACGCCTACGGAAACCGACGGGGAAGGCAAGTTGGTGACTGGGAGACTACCGATTCGCTTCATGATATCGAGCGTCCTCAGAGCACGCCGCAAATCTACTATTCGACCGACAACGTCACCGATAATGAATCGGGTTTCATCGTGGTTACCGCGGCGGACCCGGAGGGGAATCCGGTCACGGACAGCGTTTGGGTGGACATTCTCGGGCCAAAGCCCCAACTCCTTTATTCCACCACGCGTGACGCCGACGGTGATGGGTTGCTTGACGGGATAGAGCTGCGTTTCAGCAAGCCCGTCACGTTGCCCGAGACGAACCGAACGGAGCTTTTCGCGGTGGAATACTTCGAGTCCGGAATTACGTCGGATATCGTCAACTTTACTATTGATAGCGTCACCGCCGTCGGAGGCGGTTCCACCGACAGCGTTTTCGTCGTCCACCTTCGAGAACGCGACTATTTCGAGGAACCGCAAACCGCATGGCGTCCCGTGGTATCCATAGGCGAAGGCATTGCTGACGTCGATACCGTAAGCAAACGGGAAGCGCGGGACGGTGCGGGGCCGGTTGTGTGGAACGTGGTGAAAGCTTCCCATTCGGGGGGCGATCGCACCAAAGACCGCGTGACGGTAGTATTCAGCGAACCGATTACCGGAGAGCACGGAGAGCCGTTTGCCGTAACGAATGCGCCGGAGGAGATTTTTGACGTCTATGTAAAAACCGATACCGGCTTCGTCGCCGTCGACAGCATGCTGAGCGGCATTGAAGGTTTTGTTGATGTGAGAGCCGATTCCGTGGTGTTCCTGATGAGTAACGGTGAGGAACTGACTTCGGAGCATTTCATCGGCCTCGATCCCAACAATGAATCCGTGGTTGATAATTCTCCGAACCACAACGCTCCCGCCGCCGAAAGCCGCAAGACCCGGACGATAATAATCGGCACGATCGGGCGTCTGCGGGTCGGCCCCAGTCCGGTATCTCCGACTTTCAGGACAATGAACGGGGATAACGGCCGATTGGTCGCTCACAGCTATTATGAAACGATCAACTTTGTCAAAACCTACGGCGGCGGCGCCATTGTCGTGGATGGCTTGGAGCTGTCTTCGAACGCCGACGGAACCATACGAAAAGACCTGAAGATGAAAGCGTGGCTCATGGTGTTCGACGGTGTCGGTAATCTGGTCCACTCCCGCCGAGAGGATAACGATGTCTTGACTGATGAATTTCGCTCCCGGGCCATAGCCGGAGAAAAGCGGCAACTGGTATTCCATTGGAACGGAATCACCGATCGGAATATCCGTGCGGCGCCGGGCGTCTATCGAATACTGGTTTTTGTTGAATACGACGGCAAGCAGGAGCGGCATGTCGGAAACGTGGGCATAGGTCGCTGACCTTACGCCGCCGGCGTGACATAGTAGTGAAGTGCCGAAAGGGGCTCGATATGGGCTCTTTCGGCACTTTTTTTGTTACTCAGAGCCCACTGGCCGTCAATTCCGCGGGGCTACCGCGGCTTCGTTCGGTTACGGAAGAGCGTGCACGGCGAAGAGGTGGAGCCGCGAAGTCGCGGCTTTATTCCTTCGCAAAACTAACGCTGACGAGAATGTTCCAAGTGCGAACGGGAGGAAAAAAGGGTGGGGGGCTTTACTGAATGACCTGTAGTACCTACGATCGGACCCGAAAACTGCTAAAAATCGCTCCAGTCATCAAAGGACTCCGATTCCACCCTCGCGGGCACACGCGCCGTCGCCGCTATTCGTACCATTGTTTCATTGCCGAACTCGTCCGCCATCTCCAGCGTTAGCCAAAGCAGAATGGTTTCGGAAGGCTCATAGGGCTCCTCGGCTTCTATTCGTAAATCGATGATGCGGGCACGTTCCGCGATTGTTGTGACGGCCGTGTCGTTGCGGAATAGGGTTTCGTTAAAAAACTCGTAATAGATCGTGTCGCCGTTTTCGGGTGATACCAAAGTCAGACTGTTGGTATACCAGGTAAGCACTTTGGGAGAATTGCGTACCTGTGAAGCAAGGTGTTCGGCAAGACGCCGTGCCTCGTTGGTAAAGATCGTCTTGCGCCGTCCATCGATTGAATGGCTGGTAACATAGGTCCAAGATGCGTAAACCAGTCCGATCAGCACCGCGCTGATGCTCATGGCGATAGCCAACTCGATTATGGTGGCGCCCCCCCGGCGACGTATCTTCGCGCGCGACGAAAGTTGCGGCAAAATGGTCATTGCAGGTACCCTTGAACCAATCTGAAGTTCGCAAGCGTATCCTCTTCACCGGCCAAGCGGATATGAATGGTAATTTCGCGATTGCGTTGAGAGGAGCCGGACCTCGGAAACGGCGTCGTGTCGTGTACGGTTCGCTCCACCTCGAATACAAGGGAGCCTACCATCTCTTCATACGTTGAGTCTCCCGGCTCGACCGGTTCGCTCCAGTAGGCTTGAGCGCGTATCTGTTCGGCCAAGTTCGAGGCGAGGTGGGTTGCACTTTGAAGACGAGTGCCGCGACGGCGCAGGCGATCTCCCGATGTCAACCCCGATAAGATACTGACCGAAACGACGCTGAAAATGCTTAAGGCCACTAAAATCTCAAGCAGCGTGAGGCCCACCGTATTTCGGTGTCGCTGAGACGCTTGTCGTGCCGTCTTTATTGGGTTCACTCGCGCCACTCCAATATAGTAAGCTCTCCGATAAAATAGGGAAGATGATATTCGCCGATATTGTCGAGACTTCTCACGGAGCCGTCCATGATATTACGCGTCGTGCCCGTTGTTTCTTCGGACGATACCAACACTTTGGCCTTTACGGCGCCGTCGAGCCGCCCCTCGTGACACACGCTTCCTTCCGCCCAAAGAATGCCGCGAAGCTCGGTTTGCGGCTCGATCTTTATTCCCCCCTTGCTGTTAAGGTTCAGCAAAACGCCGTCCACCGTGGCTTCGTCGCGGACATAAATGGTGAATGGGTTCGAGGGTTTCGCGGGGTTGGCTCCGCTCGCCCCTTGTCCTCTCGCCTTTTCTTCCCCCTTGTTTTTGCCGGGTTCTCCATTTGAAGCGATCACGCTTTTATTGACAATTTGGGCGTTGCTGTAGATCTCGACATCGCCCAGTGCCATGGCACTTCCTTCAAAAATAACATTGCGGGCAAAGAATATCCGGGAGCGCGAGAAAAGTGTCACATCACGCAACTGAATCTCGTCCGCACTGCTGAAATTTTCATCCACGCCCAGCCGAATCTCGCCGCCCACGTTGAATGTCAACCCTTCGAGCAAGACATCGCCGTCGATTTGAAGATCCTTTAATACGTGAATGGTTCGATCTTCCGCCCATTGGATGGTGTGAAAGGTGGCGTCGATAAGCAAATCTCCATCGATCATTTCGGGAATCGAGTCCAAATCGTCGCCGTGAGCTATTCTAAATGGTGCGACCTCGAATGCGGTATCCTCCGCTTCGGCCAATAGCGCCGAGTGATCCTCGATATACTCATTGAGATCACTGCTGTTGACGGCAAAACGATGACGCCGACCGGCGCCGCCATTTGAATTACCGGAATCGACTTCTACCGGTACCAGTCCAATGACCCCGTCGAAAATCCCCAGTCCGTGAGGACGATCGGGGGTCTGAAGGTAGAGAACCGTGTCGGGACTGGTGATCGGGCGAGAACCGAGGAGTACCGATATCTTACGTTGCTGGTCTCTGAACACGCCCAGGGAACTCAAGTGCCGCATCAACCCCGCATCACCAAGATGGAGAATCGCTTTGCCGTAGCTTGTGTCGGTGAACGGGACGACTTCAATGGGCTGGTCGACCAGCAACAGCCGGACCGTATCGTCTTCCATTGCATCCTCGTCCTCGCCCGTCCACAGATCCTCCATAAAGAGACTTTCGGTGGTAGTGTCTATCGTCTGATCCTGGTCGTCTTGGGTGGATTGTGAATTGAGCATCGCCAACCCATGCCAAATGCCGGCACGAGCGGTAAGGCGTGTCTGAAGTCGCGAAACGGATTGCATGTCCGGTCTGCTCAGGGAGTACTGAGACATTATATACACGAACATAGTTGCGCCTGCAATCGCACTAAAGAAAAGCACAATCGGCAGGGCGCTGCCTCGGCGGTTTGTGACTGAGTGCAAAGTGATCATAGCATTAGCCTGCCGGGCGATTGAGACGAACTTTGCTTCGTTCAAGCATCGTGTGCAATAGTCTTTCAATTAGCCTGCGTGATGCCGGAAATAAGGCCTGCCAACCACATTTATGTTTGCGGCCCCGCCCCTTCTCATAACGCTTAGTCGGAGATAGTCCCGACTGTGCGCGATAGATACGCCGTAGTAGTCGGGGTTCATTACGGCTCGTAATCTTTTGGACTCCGCCAACGGTGTGGACGGTGCGCCGAAAGTGCTCTACCGCCCGGCCACCTTAAGAGTATACGTGCGGCCGGCCCGTTTTACTCTCGCTTCATCCTCTTCTATGGACATAACGCTATAGGTGGCAATGCTGTCGCCCGGCTTACATATATGGGTCCTTCCGCTTCCATCCTGAATGATCGCCAGCGGTGGGCTTTTCGTTAGAACCCCTTTCAGAACGAGGTCTTCCGCCTCTTGCGGGCCCGCGGGAACTTTAGGACGAACGGGGCGTGGTGAAGCCTTGCCGAAAGGATCCTGAAATGAGCCGGAAAATTCAAAAGGTTCCGGTGAAGGTCTGGGTGCGAGTGCACTGTCGGCGGTTGCGAACGCGGTTAAGCTTGTGTCTTCGGCGCCGGATCCATTTTGTGGAATGCCTACATGCTCTACGGCGGTCCATACGTTCGTAACACTCCAGATCGTCAGAAGCGCGGCGGTCAGAAGAAGAATATCGGAAATACGGCGATTAATGGGCACGACTTAGCCCTCCTTGCTTACGAAGCAGGTTACCAGGAGTTTGGCTTCAACGCCTCCACCGCGCGACGAATCAAGCGACAGTCTCTCCACTCGAATTACCTGAGGCATTTTTTCGAGCGACGAAATGAATGCACCAAGACGATGATACGTGGTCGACGTCTCGAGAACAACGGGATATTTTACGAAATCTCTTCCCGTTTCTTCTTCTTGCGGTTCGGTCCGATCTATTCGCAAGCCGGCTTCAAAGGCTTTGTCGAATATCATCTGCAAAAGGCCGGATAGATCGCGGGCGTCACGTAGTCCCGAGGTGAGCGTATCGAGTCGCAGCTCCAGTGCATCGCGTTTTT
Source organism: Chitinivibrionales bacterium (assembly GCA_014729595.1). Taxonomy (GTDB): domain Bacteria; phylum Fibrobacterota; class Chitinivibrionia; order Chitinivibrionales; family WJMI01; genus WJJU01. Next base: position 2,352 of record WJJU01000099.1, on the reverse strand, counting down.
CCTCTATCCGCGTTCGTAGTTCGCGATAATTACCGGAATTGGCAATCAACCTTTGGTAGCGCTGCGCTTCGGCCCGCTTGGCCATCACTTCGGGCCAATAGGCAAAACCCGCACGTAGTCCAAGACTGATAATCAACAATCCGGCGGCAACCAATGCGATCGGGACCGCTTCCTGTTCTAATCTGTCGATAAGGTTAGTGTACATAATATTTTAAAGTTCGAGACGGCACTTCGCTTTTTATCTCGTTCCATTGAACTCAGTTTAACGTTTGATACAAAGGGCATGTCCTGCAATTTTGCAATGAATGTAGTTACCGCGGTGGTTTTGGTCGATGAACCGGCGAGCGCCACCCGAATGACGTCCGTGCGCTTGCCGATCGGCCGCGTATCCATTCTTCCCAAATATAAACCTTTCGGACGTTCACGCCCGAGCGCGTCTAGAAAGCGTCCCCAAGATGTCCGCCGCGAAAACGTTTCTTCAAGTCGAAGCGCCGTCTTGGCCAGTCGATTGGTTTCGGTCATCAGTTCCCTGATTTGTTGGTTGCCCGCCATTACCTGGCGGTACTCGTCCTGAGACACGCTCTTGCGATGTTCATACCATGCACCCAAGCCGCGGGGCGCCAGTGCGACGAGCGGTCCAAGTATGACAAGGGTCAGCGCGGTTACGTACAGACCGGTACGTGCCTTGCGGAACGATGAGGCCGGCGTTGGACCGCTGAATAAGGGTACCATACCGTTGGTGCCGCTTAGGGCAACTCCCGCCGCCTTTAGGGCGCCGTTGTCGGCGATAAGCTGGTCCGGCAGCGACACGAATACCGGTGTTGATCTGAGAGCTTCCACGGGAACGGTGCCGCGCTCGCTGAGCGAATAGACCACCGAAGGGAACGGTATCCGGGGGCGCTTGAGTGCCCAGTATCGTTCAACACGCGCCAAATGTCCCGAAAGAGCGTCGGGAGTAGCGGGAGAAAGGCGCAGAGAGGCGGTCAACTTTTTGTCGATAACAATACCGATCTTCCAATATGCCTCTTCAAGATGAACCGTCACAAACGAGTCGGCGACACCTTCGACAAGGGCGAGAGGGAGCGAAACAAGGTAGGCGTCTTCCGGTACGACGCCGAGAAGATTGTGCCCCAGAGACGCAACATGGGTGTCGAGTTCGCCTTTGGCGCCGCAGGGGACGTGGACTGAATCCGGATTCTTTGCATCAACAAGCTCGGGCGGACACTCTTCATCTTCCGTTGGCCGCCAGCGGGAAGAAAGGCCGAAATGTACACCGTGTCTCAATATCGTTATCCGCGGCGGTACATCTCGTGTTTCAAAGCGCGTCACCTTGGTCGGCCGCCACTGTTCGTCGGTCTTTTCGAGCCGTACGACAACATAGTGGCCGTCTATATCCTGGACAACGCCCTGAATTCTCGTCTTGGACGTAGGTTTCATCGATCGATAGCTCCCGCCGTCGTATCGTTGACTTCGGATCGTTCAATTTTAAACCCGGTCGTGTCGGGTGGCTCCGATTCAATAGGGACCTCGGTAGTGTCGATAAATCCCTCGTCGTTTCCGGATCCGGCCAACGAATCAGCTTCAATGTGATAATTGAGCCCGTCGAGAAATCTGCGATGCAACTGAAAACGCGTATGCTCCTCGTCGAATTCCTTAAGATGCGATTCCAGGTCGACAAAACTCTCTTCATCGATCACGTGAGGCGTTATGTAAATCACCAAGTTCGTGCGGACATCTTGCGAAATGTTTGTTCTGAACAGGGCGCCTATGATCGGCAAGTCACCCAGGAAAGGCACCTTTTTTTGGCTGTTGAGTTTGTCGGAACGAAGTAGTCCGCCCAATACGAGGGTTTTGCCGTTATCGATGCGGACAGTGGTGGTAACCGAGCGACGAGCGACATCCGGATAGCTGGCGTTTGCGCCCTCGCTGATACCCGTTGAGTTCGATATTTCCGGGGTGATTTCGGCGGTTATCTGTCCGCTCTTCGATATCCAGGGCGTGATACTTAATCTGATACCGTACGAAATAGGCTTAAGATTCAACGTCGGGTTTTCCGTCGTGCCGCCCCGCACCTCAAAATACTGTGTTTGATCGACATTGATCTGCGCTTTGTTACCGTTGAGTACCGTTATGGAAGGTTGGGCGAGCACTTTCGCTTTTTTCTGGCTTTCGAGCAGGCGAAGTGAAATCCAGAAGTCATCGGGGAGGTCGTCGACGAACGTCTGCGGAAAGGTCAGCCTGCTTAAAAGCTTGCGCGCGTCTACACCCGATCTGTTATACTCGAGATATGGATAGCTGTAGCTGCTGTTTCCGGCGGTTCCCGTGCCGGCGCCGAATTCCAGACCCATGTTT
>WJJU01000098.1 GCA_014729595.1 Chitinivibrionales bacterium | reverse complement strand
TTCGCGAGTCTTCGCCGTCGGCGATTGGACCCGAGACCTACCGGGTCGACGGTGGTTGAAGGCCCTCGAAGCCACCGCCTAAGTGGAGGACCATCACGGAATGATGATTCTTATCGCCATTCACCTTTTCCCTCCCGCAGCACCACCGGTTCTTCGCCGGTGAGATCGACTATCGTAGAGGCGAACGGTTCCTCGAGCATGCCGGCGTCGAGCATAATATCCACTTCGTTCAGAACCGCCGGCCGTACCTCTTTGGGATCCCCCCGGAGCCGCCCCGGAATGGCAATCGAGGTGTTGGCGAGCGGCTCTCCAAGGAGGTTTACCAGCTCGATACAAACGGGGCAATCGGGCAGTCGTACCCCGACCGTTTTGCGCTTGGGGCGGATTTTTTTGGGAACGACGTTGGTCGCCGGCAGAATGAAAGTATATGGGCCGGGCAGATATCGCCGCATAAGTTTGAAATTATTATTGTCGATGCGCGCATACCGACTCATCTGCGAAAAATCAGAACAGATGAATGAGAAAAGCCTGCTTGAATCTTTTTGGAGGAGTTTGCCGATCTTTTCAATAGCTTTCGACGCCGATGCACAAGCCCCCATCCCATAGACGGTATCGGTGGGGTAGACGCATATCCCGTGGTGGTGCTTGAGAATACTGACCGCCCGTTCCAGGAATCTTCGCTGAGGATTAACCGGATGAATCTCACAGTGTACCATCGTGACCTCGCGAGGACGGCCACGCTTGGGTTATCCGTGAATTATGCGTTGGATAACCCAAACGGGCGGTAATCAGCATTTTCGTCCCGGCTCTATTTCGTCAGAGCTTTCGTTATCCGTTCAAGTGCTTCTTGAACATTTTCGTGGCTGTTGAAAGCACTGATACGGATGTATCCTGCGCCGCAAGAGCCAAATCCGGCACCGGGGGTGCAAACAACGCCGGCTTCGTTAAGAAGTCGATCGAAAAACGCCCACGAATCGGAACCCGCCTCGATCCAGATATACGGCGAATTGTCTCCCCCGACACAATTGTAGCCGATGGAGGTCATGGTCTTTCGTATCAGTGCCGCATTATTCATATAATAATCAATAAGCGCCCGCGTCTGCGCTTTGCCTTCTTGGGAATAGACCGCTTCCGCGGCACGCTGCACCGGGTACGACACGCCGTTGAATTTGGTTGAATGGCGGCGGTTCCAAAGTGGATGAAGAAGCCGTGCTTCACCGTCGGCGTCATAGGCTCTACAATTGTGGGGAACCACCGTATACGCGCACCGTGTCCCGGTAAATCCCGCCGTCTTGGAAAAACTGCGGAATTCGATTGCCACCTCTTTGGCCCCTTCAATCTCGTAAATGCTCTTAGGCAGGTTGTCATCCCGTATGAACTCGGCATAGGCGGCATCGAACAGGATCAATGCTTTGTTGTCACGGGCGTAGTGAACCCATTCCGCAAGTTCATCCTTTGTAGCCGTCGCACCCGTCGGATTGTTGGGGAAACAGAGGTAGATCAAATCGACTTTTTCTTTGGGAAGCTCGGGGATGAACCCGTTCTCTTTGGTTGACTCCAAATAGATCAGGCCTTCATAGCGACCGTTCGCGAATCCGCCCGTCCTACCGGCCATCACATTGGTGTCTACATAAACCGGGTACACGGGATCGGGAACGGCAATGCGGATGTCGGGGGCGAACAGTTCCTGAATGTTGCCCGTGTCGCATTTGGCGCCGTCGCTGACAAAGATCTCATCCGGGTCGACAGCGGCGTCACGCGCTTGGAAATCGTTCTCGGCAATGGCGGAGCGCAAAAAGGGATACCCCTGTTCAGGGCCATATCCTTTAAAAGTAGCGTCGTCACCCATCTCATCAATAGCTTCATGGAAAGCTTTGATACAAGCCGTGGGAAGGGCCTTGGTGACATCGCCAATGCCTAACTTGATTACCGCAGAATCCGGGTTGGCTTCGATAAATGCATTCACCCGCTTTGCTATTTCGCTGAATAGGTATGAGGCGTTGAGCTTTAGGTAATTTTGATTGATTTTTATCATAAGGCCATCCTTTCCTACCAAAATTCGAAGAGCGTTACATAAAGGGGCTAAAAATACAATCGTGCACAAATGATGGGTAAATCGAGTGGAAGGAGTTACTAAATTTTTTGTAGGGCTTGAAGGACATGCTTATGGCGGTAAATGTAAAGATGTCGGCTACGCCATCGATTAAGCATAGTTGCTCCACGGGTGGCTCATGATGCCGGATCTACCATCTTCAGGTCTTTTTCGGCACGATTCTTTCTATTTATTCATCTTACATATCCATGTATACTTCCGATGCGTTCATGGCTCAGCCCCGAAGGAGGCAAGGAATGCTCATGCCGTCCCCAACCGCGCGCAAGCTAAACGCGGGCATAGTGGTTCTGATTGCGGTGAGTTTATTTTTCTGTGCGCCAAGGGGCAAGCGTAGTGCCGAAAAAATGGATGCCGTAGCCGCGGCCCCCGATACTGAGGCACTGGAAACCTACGTCTACGAATGTAAAAATGAGCGCTTCACGGTCCAGACTTTAGCCGATACGGCATGGTTATACTACGACGATACCACTGTTGTTCTTCGACGCCAACCCGCGGCATCCGGTGCGAAATACACCGGTGACGGTTTTGTCTATTGGAGCAAACGCGATAAAGCACGGTTTGAGATACCTGAGAGAAGCTTTAAAAATTGCCGAATGAACAAGCGTGAAGCCTCATGGGAAGCGGCTCGGCTTCGCGGGGTGGATTTCCGTGCCTTGGGTCAAGAACCCGGTTGGCTCCTTGACCTCTATTGCGGCGACAGCATTGTGTTTTTAGCCGATTATGCGACTAAGCGCTACGTTGCCCCAACACCGGAGCCGCGGGTTTTGGACGATGGTGCGGTTATTCACTTTTCTTCCCGGACCAATATTCATCGGCTCGATGTATCAATAGTGCGAGATTCGTGCTATGATCCCATGAGCGGTTTCGGCTTCCCGGCAACGGTGACGGTGACGGTAGATGGCAATGGGTATATAGGCTGCGGGCGCGCTCTGGGAGAGGGAGGCATTTGTCCATAGGGCGGTTTGGGTTTGTGGAGTGGCTTTCGGGGCGGAGCGGTCCAACGCCACTGTCTTCCAATGCCCCTCAAACCTGCCCCCGCAGCCACGCCCACAGCAGCCCCATCCATTCATAGAAAGCCCGCTCGGACTTGCGAAGCTGCAAGGAAGAGGGGAGGGTGGCACCAGGTATCCGAATAGTATCGGCGAGGGTCCTGAATTGGACGGGGGCGGGGATTGGGTCGAGGCCTTGTTTTTTGAACAAAGCGACGGATCGAGGCATGTGGGAGGCTTCGGTGACCAGTACGAATCGCTTATCATGCAGAAGCGGGCGCAGGAGTCGTGCTTGGTCGTGGGTGTCTTTTGATTTTGTTTCGAGTACCATGACGCTGTCGTGGAGGCCCAAGTCCCGCGCAACGCCGGCCATGATCTCGGCATTGGGTGTGCCGCCGAATGGGTGCCCGCCCGAAAGCAAAAGGCGGCCGGAGGGGAATCGGCGATGTATCCGGATGCCTTCGACCAAGCGAAATAGGGCGGAAGCTCTGATTTGCACGGTATACGGAAAATGAGGCGCATCGGTGTGTCCCGCACCTAATACTACTACGTAATCGATCGTGCCGTTGTCGATGGAAGAGGGAGAGTTCGCGGCAGTGAGGTTGAAGGGCGTGTATCCGTGCTCGATGGGTGCTAAAAGAAAATTTGCTCCCACCCGCTGACTTACAAGTGCTGTCATGAGCAGGCTGATCACCACAAGAGCTTTTCCGGCTTTTTGTCGCTTTGAGAAGAGCAGAAACGCTATACCGAGGGCCCCGACACTCAGGAAAAGCGGTAGGGGATGTAGAAATGGTGCGATCGTTTTCTTTAGTACGAACATGGTGCTCAAATGGTTACTCCTTGGGGGACCTGGTGCACGAGCAATTATTTTTGATTTCGGCAATATATGAGCCAAAAAAATATGATAGAGCAGAGCCGGGAGTGCGCGACAGAGCAATGTGGGCCTATGCGTTCTCTATGCGTACCCATTCATGAGATGATGCCTTCTCAATACCTCCTTCACCGTATGGCGCCGCCGCAAACGGTACGGGGATGCTCCGCGTTGCGCGTGCATCAAACGGGCGCTATATTCTCATTATGGCGGGCATGGGAAGAGGAGTGCGACCGCGAAACACCGGTACCGTTTTGGGCCGTCGTCTGGCCGGCGGCGGCGGTATTGGCGCATTACGTTCTAAAAGAGCGCGGATTGGTGGCTGGGAAGACCGTCCTTGAGGTTGGATGCGGCGGTGGTGCCGCGGCACTTGCCGCCGCTATGGCTGGTGCCGCGAAGGTAATTGCCAACGATGTCGATCCTATAGCGACTCGTATCGCCGAACACAATGCGCAAGCAAATGGAATCCACCTTGATTTTTCAAACCGAGATTTCACATGCGGGGAAATACCCGCGGGAGTCGATGTTGTGCTTGTGGCTGATCTGTTCTACGAACGCACGGTAAGCCATAGACTTCTTCGGGCATTGCGTGCGGCACGGCAACGTGGAGTGCGTGTGCTGGTTGCCGACGGACAGCGGCCGTTTGCTCCCGTACCGACCGGAGAGCCGCTTTGGGTACGGAAAGCCCCTACGGATCGCGAACTTGAAGGTGTGGCGGAAAGAACCGTACGAATATTTGAGTACAACCCATGATGAATACTCCTAAATAACCAAAGTATTCTTCGCCGCACCACTATAACATACCCTTTCACGCTTCCAAAATCCATTTTCAGTAGTTTTCGCTGAGATTCGAAGCGTTGATCGCCGGTAGGATGGAAATTGAGAACCGACAGGTGCTAATCGAATGGGATACGTACGTATGAGTAATGAACAGCTTTCTTCCGGTGCAAAATCAGGGAACCCCGGATCCAGCCCTTATGGTGAAGTGCGAGAACTGTTGCTGGATCATTTGAGTTATCCGGCGGGATTATTCGATGAGCGGTTGATTGGCGAGGCGGATGATGGGCTTTCGGGGCTCATACCGCCGATTGTAGCGCCGGTTTCGGGTGATCGGTGGTGTGTTGTGGATGGATGCAAACGCTTGGCGGCATATCGGACTCAGGGGCGGACACAGGCGCCGTGCATTATTATTGCGCCTTCGCCGGGGGAATATGATCTGGGAGTGCTTCGAATGCGCCTGAATCGTTGGCGGACGCCTGCAATGCGCGAGAAGGTGCTCTTTTTGCGCTGGCTTGATCGTTGGCGCAAGAATAAACCACTTGCACGAGTAGCCGAGGCGGCCGGGATATCCGCCGGCGAATGCCGCCGGCTTGAACCTCTTCTTAAAAGCCGTGAAGCGTTAATCGACGCCGTGGTCCAGGGAAAGATCCATCCCGTATGCGCACAAGAATTGGTACGATGGGATGCGCGGGATCAGGATGCTTTTATGGAGGCGCTTTCGGGTTTGGAGCCTTCACAACAAACCCAACGGGAAATTGCGGAATGGCTTGGTGAACTGGCTTCCGCCGAAGAGCGATCAATCAGCGGGCTAATTGAAGAGATTATTGTGCCGGTGGCGGCCAAGCCGCACCTCAATGCACCTCAACGGATAGCCAAAATCCACGAAGCGATTTTCGTGAGGCGTTTCCCAAGATATTCCGCGGCTCGGGAACGGTGGCGAAAGGCGGCACAAAGCGCCAACCCTGCTTCATCCGCCATTCGCTTTGTGCCCAATCCCTACTTTGAGAAAGATCGTTTAGAGGTCCGTGTGCGTGTTCGCGCTCCCGGCGAAGCGGTTGGTTTGTTTAGAGATCTTGCGGCAATATCGGCGGAACAATGGCGTTTGCTTATCAATCCCGGCGGGTTGGGAACGCAATGAACTTTACGCGCCGGCGCGGCGATGTGTTATATTCAGACCGGCCGGATTTTTTATGTGCACGGCCCGGAGGGAGTACGGCCATGGCAAAATTGTGGGATTTTTTGGTCGAGCACGGCTATGCGGTCATGTTGGTGGGAATGGTGCTGGTTGCCGCGGGAGCGGTTATGCTCATTCAGGGCCGGCAACAAGGGCTGGGGCTCCGTGAACCGGCTGTTATCGTGGCCGGTATCGGCATCGGCGTGTATGTAACCGGCCGGGTAGCCGTTTTGCTTCGGGGCCGACACCGAGCCAAGCGAAAGAAGGAGCAAGAGCACAAGGACGACTCCGTTGACCTGGACTCTATGTAGCCTTCATGTTTGTAGGATCGATTGTGAAACTTCAGGACATTCTTCAGAAAAATGCCGTGCTGGTTGATTTAGCCGTGCGGAATAAGCCGGAGTTGCTGTGTCGCATGGCACAGTATCTATCGTCTCTTTATGACCTGAGAATGCCGGATAGGGTGGTTGAAGGGATTTTCGCTCGAGAGGCGGATCTATCTACGGGAATCGGTCACGCGATCGCCCTTCCCCATGCCCGTCTTGAAACGGTTGATCGCGTTCACATGGTGGTCGCACGAACCGCCGTACCGGTAGAGTTCGGGGCTATTGACGATGAACCGGTTAGACTGGTTTTTATGCTTGTATCCCCTATGAATTCTTCGGAACACACCACCGTTCTTTCGCAAGTCTCTCGGATCATGTATCACGAAGACGTTCGGGCCGATTTGATGGCCGCATCCGATGCTCAATCTTTTTTTGAAATTTTGGTGGCCGGCGAAAACAAATATGGCTGCTGAGACTTGAAACGGGCGGCGGTCGGTCGGCGGAATAGCTCTCTACGATATCATTCTCTCGCGACGTTTGAAAAAACGTATGACCGGCTCTACATAGTCTGCCTCGGTGGATATCTCAATATGATCCACGCGTGCGCCGCGGAGCCGTGCAATGAGTGCATCCCGCCTTTGCGCGGCTTCACGGGCAAAACCTTCACGGAATTCTCGACTGTCGGCGTCCACCAGGAGTGTTTCTCCCGTTTCGGGATCTTCCAGTTCCACCAAGCCAACGCCGGGAAACTGACGTTCACGCGGATCGGCTACGCTGACGGCGATGCAATCATGGTGGCGGGCGACGGTACGAAGAGCGGATTCATAGTCTGAAGCGATAAAGTCCGAAACGAGAAAGGCGACCGATCGCTTCCGTTGCACGCGATTGAGAAATCCTATTGCCGCGGCGATATCGGTACCGCGCTTGCCGGGCTTAAAATAGAGCAGTTCACGAATCACACGGAGAACATGATTTTTGCCCTTCTTGGGTGGTATATATTTCTCTACTTCGGAGGTGAACACAATCAACCCCACCCGGTCATTGTTTTTGATCGCAGAGAAAGCGAGCACCGCGCAGAGTTCCACCGCTACTTCCGCCTTCATTTTGGCCACTGAACCAAAATCTCCGCTCGCCGATGCGTCAACTACGAGCATGACCGTTAATTCTCGCTCCTCGACATGCTTCTTGATATAGGGCTCACCCATCCTGGCCGTGACGTTCCAGTCAATGGACCGGATGTCATCGCCCTCGGTATAATTTCTAACCTCCGAGAACTCCATCCCTTGGCCGCGAAAAGCGCTTTTATATTCCCCCGAGAGTATTGCATTGACAATACTCTGAGTTTTAATCTCGATTCGTCTGACTTTTTGTAGTATTTCTTTGGGTATCATAGCGTTTTACGGGCAAGTTTCACGCATCTCTAAGCCGTCTGATGATGCGGAATGTATACTCATTGTGCATACGTACATTCGCCGTTTACTCCTTTACCTTCGTCTTTACGGCACCTCAACGCCCTCAAATACTTTCCGAATGATGTCTTCGGGGGTCACATTTTCCGCTTCGGCCTCGTATGTTGCGACCACACGATGCCTGAGTACGTCCATGCCGATCGATTTTACATCTTCCGGCGTCACATACCCGCGTCCGCGGATAAAGGCGTGGGCACGAGCCGCTCGAGTCAGGAATATGGTTGCACGAGGTGATGCACCATATTCAATGAGGTCACTAAGCTCGGCCAAGCCCGCCGATGCCGGATCGCGGGTTGCGAATACCAGGCTAACGATGTATTCTTCGACTTTGGGATCCATATAGATCTCATTGACGATAGCCCGGGCACTTACAATTTTATCAACCGATATCGCTTTCGATACATCGGGCACGGTTCCGCGCGACATTCGGGCCAGGATCTCCCGCTCCTCTTCGCGGGTCGGATATTCGATCTTGAGCTTGAGCATGAACCGGTCAACCTGGGCTTCGGGCAAAGGGTAGGTACCTTCTTGCTCAATTGGGTTCTGCGTCGCCAACACCAGGAATGGTTCCTGAAGATGGTAGGTGTTGTCCCCAATTGTGACTTGGCGCTCCTGCATAGCTTCAAGCAGCGCGCTCTGAACTTTCGCCGGCGCCCGATTGATCTCGTCGGCCAGTATCAGGTTCGAGAAGATTGGACCCTTTTTCGGAACAAATTCACCACTTTTTTGGTTGTAGACCATAGTGCCGATCAGATCGGCGGGTAGTAGGTCGGGTGTGAACTGAATTCGCTTGAATCCGGTGTCGACCACTCGGGCAAGCGTCGATATCGCTAATGTCTTCGCAAGACCCGGCACCCCTTCAAGCAAAAGGTGTCCCCGAGTCAGCAGGCCGACAAGGAGTCGCTCGACCATACGATGTTGGCCCACAATTACTTTCCCCATCTCGCTTTTCAGAAGCAGCACAAAGCCGCTTTCTTCCTTGATCCGTTCGTTCAGAGCCGTGATATCCACCGACATATAAGAAATCCTCTCGTCCAATTGGCTTTTGCTGGTGCCTATGCAATATTTTTTCGATAACACATCGAATGAGTCCAATCACATTCGATGTCCGGGAGCATATAAAAATGATGCCGTGCGTGAGGGTTAAGCAACGGGTGCTTTGTTACCTGCATATCGGCACGTCACAAAATCTTCGGGTCAAATGACTACATTACTCCTTCTCACCATACGATTTACCTTGATTCTACTGGCTGTACGGTTTATATGGTCGCTACTAAACGGACCAGAAAAACAGGGAGGGCCAAAGCCCGGGGGCGGTCCTAAAAAAGAGTCTCGGTTCGATACGAAGAACGAAACCGTTGCGGACGCCGAATACAAAGATCTTTAAGCTGCGCGGGGGCGAACGCGTTTGCGGCGGTGAATAGACCGCGAAGCGTGCCGCGGCGGCCGTTAGTCCGTCGTCGGCTCGGAGATTGGAAGAACTATCTGCAATGG
>WJJU01000097.1 GCA_014729595.1 Chitinivibrionales bacterium | reverse complement strand
GCATATACCCATGTGCCTTGGTGCCGTGGTCGTGACGTACAATTTGCCCGGCAACCCTAATCTGAAACTGACTCCCGATGTTCTTGCCGACATTTACATGGGAAAAATCAACAAATGGAACGATAAGCGTATTGCGGAACTTAATCCGGATGTGAAGCTTCCCAAGAATAAAATCCTTGTCGTTCACCGCTCGGATGGAAGCGGTACTACGTTCATCTTCACCGATTTCCTCTCCAAAGTGAGTTCAGCTTGGACCGAAAAAGTCGGCAAAGGAAAATCGGTTAAATGGCCCACGGGTCTTGGCGCCAAAGGCAATGAAGGGGTTTCCGGGTTGGTTCGCCAAGCTAAAGGCGCTATAGGATACTGTGAACTTGCCTATGCTCTTCACAACGATATGCCTCAAGCCCTCATCCAAAACCACGCGGGAAACTTTATTAAGCCCGAAATTGAGTCGATAAGTCAGGCGGCCAATGTAGAAATTCCCTCTCATACCCGCCTGTCGCTCACCAACACCGATGCCGAAGAGGGATATCCAATTTCCAGTTTTACTTGGATAATAGTTTATCAGGAACAGGATTACGGCAAGCGCTCAAAAGCTAAAGCCAAAGAACTCGTAAAGCTGCTGTGGTGGATGACGCATGAGGGGCAACAATACACCAAGCCGCTCGATTATGCTCCACTCCCCAATCCTGCGGTTGATGCCGCCGAGGTGATCATAAAATCGATCACCTACGATGGAGAGCAAATCTACACTCCACGGTAATGTTCGTAGCTAAGCCGGGTCGGCTGACAGTGAAGTGACCGCCTTCGCCATTGTTTTCACGATGGCGAGGGGCGGTATGGCCGCGGCAACGTCTGGGGTACTGCTAGCACTTCCAATACGCAGTGCTCATGCTGCTCTCGTTCCGGTACGGCACGAATATTTCCGGTTGATCATTCAGCGTGCGGATCCTCTATTTATCTCTCCCGGTCCCGACCGATCCGGTTACTCAAGTGCTTCAGTGAGCGGACCGGATCGGAATTGGGAGAGATCGGCACAGCAATCACTCCCTAATTCGTCTACGCTGAGCCGCTCATTGCCGCTGCGGTGGATACAACGGGCGACGGAGGTTTTCCGGACCGGAAGTGCTCGTAATGCCCGAAATGGAGGGATCCGCAATGAGGATGACCATGTGGATCATTCATTTATTCATCCCCGGGCATGCCCGGCTCTCAGAGAGCGGCTTTCGAAGCCGCGTCAGGCCTAACAAATGGCTAACAAATAGCTAGCCTGCCCATTTTCGTAGGTGTAACGCACTCGAAGATGAATGTTTTATTTTGATAGCGAACTGAAAGGTTGAGTTTAAAGGGGTTTAGACAGGTGTAGAGGGGTGAAAAAATCATCGACTTGCGTCCCGGAAGTCAATGATTTGGCCATGCGCGAAGGGGAATATAGGATTTTGCGGCCAAACTCTAACAAATTCCTAACACTAACCTCACAGTTTTCTAATCCCTTTAAGCGATCTTTATGTGCAATTGCAAACAATGCGTTCACATACCAACAACAAACCGCAAAAAGACTGGAGTAGCATGCCTACGACCTCCGCTACGTCTGCCGCGGAGCATACACGCCCGACATCGAATCGATTCGCCCTTGGGGAACGCGTTTTCCGAGGAGCACTTGCCGGTTCGGCTTGGCTCATGCTCCTTTTATTGGCCGGAATTTTCCTTACGCTTCTTTACAGTTCTCGCCTTTCGATCAGCAAGTTTGGTTTTTCGTTCCTGACGGGAACCGAGTGGAATCCTGTGTCGGGTGAATTCGGCGCTCTTCCCTTTTTGGTAGGCACCCTTCTCACTTCATTTTTGGCTATAGCCATTTCAATTTTCTTTTCGCTCTCCATTGCCTTGTTCCTTGGCGAGTATTTTCGTAAGGGAGCGATATCGTCGTTTCTGCGGAGCATGGTGGAGTTATTGGCGGGCATTCCATCGGTCATCTATGGATTTTGGGCCTTATACTTTTTGGTTCCGTTGATACGCGAGTTTGAGATGAGCATGGGGATTGCGCCGTACGGGGTCGGGATTCTAACTGCGTCGATCATACTGGCAATCATGGTTATTCCCTATTCCGCTTCAGTGGCACGCGAAGTGATCGCCCTTGTTCCATCAAATCTCAAAGAGGCGGCATACTCATTGGGCGCCACGCGCTTTGAGGTAATAATGCGGGTGGTGATCCCCTATGGTCGGTCGGGCATTTTTGCCGGTGTGCTTTTATCGCTGGGACGCGCTCTGGGAGAAACCATGGCGGTAACGATGGTTATCGGGAATAAGAATGCGCTGCCGACCGATATATTCAGTCCCGCCAATACGATGGCAAGCATTATAGCGAATGAGTTCACCGAGGCTACGGAGGCCATTTATCTCTCGGCACTCCTTGAAATAGCCTTACTGCTCTTCATCGTGTCGACGATCATAAATATTATCGGTAAGCTTGTAATCAATCGTTTTGAGAAACTGGATTAGGCGGACGGTTGGGTCGAAAACCTCGACCCTTTTTTTTTAGTCAAAGCAGGAAGCAGGCATCATGAAATTTGACCGATTGGCGGCGCGCAAGGCATGGGACCGCCTATTTCTGGGGAT
>WJJU01000096.1 GCA_014729595.1 Chitinivibrionales bacterium | reverse complement strand
GTATTCATCTTTCGTAAACTACACATATTTAGTAATTGATCCCGCGAGCAATCGCGCCGTTATTGTGGATCCGGCATGGAGGATGGATAAAATCGAGCTTGCATTAACCAACAGCAAAGCTGTACTCGATGCCGTCCTTATTACCCACGCCCATCCTGATCATGTCCATCTTGCCCGGCCGCTGGCGACGGCGCATAATTGCCCGATTCTGATGTCGAAGGAAGAAATAGAAGTATCCGGATACGGGGCGCGGCAACTGATCGGTATTGATGGCGCCCCATGGACCGTAGGCGACATGCATGTTCGACCAATATTTACTCCGGGGCACTCCGCGGGAAGTGTTTGTTACCTGATACACGAGAGTGTTTTTACCGGTGATACCCTTTTTTCCGAAGGTTGTGGTCTGTGTTCGGATACCGAGTCCGCATATGCTATGTTCGCAAGTCTCGAAAGGCTGAAAAAAGAAGTGATGCCGCACATCAGGGTATATCCCGGACACAGTTACGGTACCCCACCGGGGATGGAGTTTGGTCAAATCATGCGGAAAAACATGTATCTGAGCTTCAAAAGCAAAGAGGATTTCGCCGCCTACCGGCTCCGTAAACAGCAGGCGTATTCAAAGTATTTCAAATTTGCTTGATTTTATTTAGCGTGTAAAGTCATTCTATGAAATTGGAAATAGTTAAGCGTAAATCCAACAAGTGCAAATATCACAACCTTTTAACATAAAGAAAGAAAACTATGAGTATAGTGGGCATAGAAGCAATGAATGTTTTCGCAGGTACGGCTTGCTTGGATGTGAAAAAGCTTGCACGGCACAGGAATTTGGACACGGCACGGTTCGAAAATTTGCTAATGAAAGAGAAAACCGTCGCCCTGCCGTATGAAGACCCGATTACCTTCGGCGTCAATGCGGCGAAACCAATTGTTGATGCGCTTTCCCCGGCGGAAAAAGAACGGATTGAGATGGTTGTTGCTTGTACTGAATCGGCTTTTGATTTTGGCAAATCAATGAGTACCTATTTCCATGACCTATTGGGATTAAACCGCAATTGTCGCCTGTTCGAACTTAAAAATGCCTGCTACTCGGGTACCGCTGGAATGCAGACCGCGGTAAATTTCATTTTGTCCCGAACTTCACCCGGGGCCAAGGCGTTGGTTATTGCCTCCGATGTATCGCGATTCATGGTGGAGAAAGGAGGATCGGCGTTGTCGGAGGATTGGTCTTTTGCGGAACCCAGCGGCGGTTCGGGGGCGGTGGCAATGCTGGTGAGTGACAGACCGTATGTATTCCAACTCGATGTCGGCGCAAACGGCTATTACGGTTACGAAGTCTGCGACACCTGTCGTCCTACCGTCGGAGGCGACGCGGGTGATTCCGATTTGTCTTTACTATCATACCTTGATTGTTGTGAAAACGCTTTTCGGGAATATCAAAAAAGGGTAGAGGGGGTCGATTATCGAACGACATTCGATTATCTTGTTTTTCATACTCCGTTTGGCGGCATGGTCAAAGGGGCACATAGAAATGTAATGAGAAAAATTGCACGCGCAAAGCCGCAAGAAATCGAAGAAGACTTCGAAAAGCGTGTTATGCCGGGCATGATGTATTGCTTACGCGTTGCAAATATCATGGGAGCCACGACGGCGCTGTCTATCGCCGGTACGATAGACAATGGAGATTTTAGCTCCCCTCGGCGTCTCGGCTGCTTTTCGTACGGATCGGGCTGCTGCTCGGAATTTTTCAGCGGTGTTGTGAAAAAGGAAGGACAGGAACGGCTACAGTCACTGAGAATCGGTGAAATGTTGGATAAACGGTATGAACTATCCATGGAGGAATACGACGAATTGCTTGCCGGAAATAAAGCTGTGCAATTCGGCACCCGCAATGTCTCTCTCGATTGGAATATCATACCCGAATCACGAAAAGTTCTGGGGAAAGAGATATTGTTTTTAAGGGAAATTAAGGAGTTCCACAGGGAGTATGAATGGGTATCCTAACTGCAGGACATGGTTTAGAAACGCTGCGAGTCAGGTATGACCAAGACATCTGTTTTATACAAATGCACCGGCCTGAGGCGAACAATACGATTAATGATCGGATGGTCGAAGAGTTTGGGACGGTTCTTGAAGAGTGTACCGAAAAAGCGAAAGTAGTTGTCCTTGAAGGACTGCCGGAAGTTTTTTGCTTCGGAGCCGACTTTAAAGGAATCAAGGAAAATTTGGAGCGGAGGGGCGACCATGAACAAGATCCCGAACCCCTCTATAATGTTTGGAGACGGTTGGTTGCCGGTCCGTACATATCGATAGCTCATGTGCGGGGAAAAGCTAATGCCGGAGGGATAGGGTTTGTTGCGGCTTGTGATATTGTTGTTTGTGACGAGACGGCGGTTTTTAGCCTCTCTGAACTACTGTTCGGATTGATGCCGGCGTGTGTTTTGCCATTTTTAATACGACGCATGGGATATGCCCATGCAAACTATATG
>WJJU01000014.1 GCA_014729595.1 Chitinivibrionales bacterium | reverse complement strand
TGTAGGAAGTCTCGCCGCCGTCCAAAGGGCGAGTGGGGCGAAAGTCGTTATTCACCGGAGTGAAGCGGATTTGTTGCGTTCGGGAAAAAGCGGCGAGGTTAAGCCAACGGGAATACTGGGAAGATTGATGATTACGTTTTTCAAGAATCCCTCGTATGAGCCGGTGAATCCCGATATTGAAATCGACGATGAATGGTCGGCGGCCGAATATGGCATAGAGGGAAAGGTTGTTCATACGCCCGGGCATACACCGGGATCGGTCGGTGTTCTCTTGTCGGGCGGCGAAGCGCTCGTAGGCGATCTGTTTTCGGCTAAAAAATCGGGGGATACGGCAAGTTTACCCATTTTTGCCGCCAACATAACGGAATTGAGGCGGACAATGGAAAAACTCATGAAATATTCTCCAAAATTGTTCTATACCTCACATGGCCACACTTGTTCGCCGGATGCCGTTAAGCGAATGATGGATGATATTGACAAATAATTCGATGTTTGCTGAGATTTTTCGAAAATTGGTATGCATAAGCCTCATCGTTACAAAAGCCCCTCGATATTCATGCGTGAGGCGGGGCGGGGACTCGAAGGGCATGGCGGACGAAGAGCGCACCGGTTCACGATGGGCTGCCGCCCGAAGCATGCTCGCACCGATGGCGCAAAAGAGCCACGTCGGGACGGTATGAGTGAACGCGTACCGGGTCCCGCGCGAGCGTTGCAGTTGGATGCCGAGGGGCTTTCCTGGAGGGTATAAACCAACCATTGAACGATCCGTTTTCATCTAATACTTGTGGAGGCGATTATGATTGCGATTACGGGAGCAACCGGTCATGTGGGCGGTATGGTAATGTCTAATCTTCTTAATGGCGGTGTCCAGGCCCGGGAGCTTACGGCCGTGGTTCGCAATCGTGATAAGGCGCAATGGATTGCCGAAAGGGGTGTCGAAATACGCTTTGCGGATTATGATAAGCCGGAAAGCTTGCCGCAAGCGTTCGAAGGGGTAGAGACGTTGCTCTTTATTAGTAGCAGCAGCCGGGATGATCGGCAGCGCATAGTGCAGCATCGCGCCGTCGTGGAAGCCGCCGCAAAGGCGCAAGTCAAGCATATCGTGTACACCAGTTTTATCGACGCGCATCCGCCTTCTCCGTTCCACGGGGCCGAAGTCCACCAGGTGACGGAGCGTTTGATCATGGACGGCGGTATGGGGTGGACATTATTGCGCAATGGAGCATATACCGATTTTCTCTTGATGATGAGCGGCCCGGCGATTGAGCGGGGGGCGCTGACCACCGCCAGTCGAGTTGGGCATGTAAGTTATGTCGCTCGCGAAGATATCGCCCGGGCGGCGTCGGCGGTACTTCGTGAACCCGCCGGGCACGATCGGAAAGTGTATGTGCTCACGGGACCGGAATCGCTTAGTCAAGAAGATATCGCCGGGGTACTGTCGCGGGTGTCCGCGAAAAACGTCGAGTATCGGTTGGTTTCGGAACACGAATATGTTAAACACATGGCGAATGCGATGAACATGCCGGTGGAAGCCGCTGCCGGCTTCTTGGGAATGACCCGGGCGATCGAAATTGGGAGAATGTCGTACATTTCCGACGATGTCGAGATTCTGACGGGACGGCCGGCGCAAAGAGTGGAGGAGTTTCTGCGGCGTGCGCAGGCAGCGGGATCGCCCCACGCTTGATATGTTAATGGCGGTGACTTTGAGCCGCTTTCCGAATGAGCTATGCCGGGGAAGGTCGAGCGAGAAGGCCTGGATGTGATCCCACTTTGCGCATTCACGTCAACCTAAGGCGGTCTATCAAGCCTTGAGTGTTAATAAAATGATGTCCTTCATAAGAAATCCATCTCTCAAAACTTCCCAAAAGGGGAGACCCTTTTGGGACCGGATTAGCTACAAAGGACATTCCTTCATCGTCAGCATAGGACGGCCGGTTACCCGGCGGCCCCGCCATAGATCCCGGCGTGCGGTATTCATGTCCGCCATTCCAGCGGCCACCCTCCGGGCAACCTTCGGTTGTGTTCTCCGGCCATCCATGGCCTTCGAATCCCGCACCGAGCTCCTCGTGACACTCGCTTGTCGTGTGACCATCGCGCCCGCATGGGCGTCCCGGTGAATCCGCTCGCCACAAGTAGGGAAGCAGGCTCATCGCTCAGCCGTGTCGCACAATCGTCGCAAGGAGGATACGTTGTACCTGTTCTAGATCTGAGCGAACTGCGGCCACGTGAAGCTTCTGCGTTGACTGCGCCGGTAGAACAACCGGAAACATGTCCGATAGATATAGATCGTGCGTCTGCTTCATACCTGCGGTGCCCGCCTTGCCGACCGATTGGGCCGGTAGGCATGGCTGCAATCCCGAAACAGAGGCTCGAACAACGCTTCCAGTATCCTGCGCGCCGTATTCCGCACAATCTTATCCTTGTTAAGCACCGGCACAATATAGGTACTGCAATAATGCACAATAGATGCGGACACCGTGGTACTTTCTGCGGGAATAGTGTCGGAATCAAGGTCGATATTCAGAAAATATGCCTTGAAAGGCTCACCTAAACTAAAGTCGGATCGTTTGGCGTCCTTCTCCAGGGCGCCAACTTGAGCCATTGTTTCAAAATTCTGCAGTATTCTCCAATATTCATGATCGATGATTTTCCGCACTTCGGGCGGAACATCTTCGGCATTAGTCATTGCGCATAAGACAATGACTAATGATATAAACGTGCGCATGGTCACCTCACTTTTTGTGATTGTCATTTCTTGAGCGGTTCAAATGCATACACAACTGCTGATATTTGTTCTTTTGACCGGCGGATTCGGTTTGTTTTGTCTCACCGTGAAAGGACTGCGGGCACCTCGCTAATCCATTCAATCACTAAGCGGATGAGCCAATGAGCCCCCGCTCGGTTTCGTGGTTTGCCGGTTTAGGCGAGAAGTTGGTGTTGACCGGGACGTAGGAAACGTTGGCTATTATTTTCGAAATAATACAGCTTGGGCGCAAGAAGGTGCACCCAAGCTAATTCATGTACAAAAGCATTACCGTAACGAAGGATCAATAATAAAGTTCGTTAAACTGCCATTTTCTATGGTAACGCCGTCCTCGATATCTATTCTTTCTCCTGCTTTGAAAGAAATGTTTGCTCCCGCCCCGAATACATCATTCCGCACAATCAGCAATTCATGCACATCTACATCCGGCTGGTTGTTTGTCACTATTTGATTTTCATAGACCAACGTTCCCGGGTAGAGATCATTTGGGACATAGATAACATTAATAGCATCATCATGGTAATCAGGATCCAGGCATACAACTTCCACACGCCCTGCAATTTTACCATCATAGGTGTATTCCCAATCATAGCCTGAAGGTAATGAAAAATTGGAAATATTCCATGTTAAGTCATCTTCGGTGGAATTGGTTGTCCATGATTCCACAACGGCATAGCCATATTCATGAGGAAACACTAATTGCCACTCCCATGAAACCGGCGTATCACCGATCTTGTATGCACTAAAACTTAAAGATTGCGTGGACTCTGTAATTTCTTGAGTACAATTGTAATCATCAAGCCATACCCCATGCTCTTGATCGCCTATACCTACATACGGGATTGGATCACGTGGGGGTGTGGTCAAACGAAGGGTTTCGTGCCAATACCACTCATCCTCGGGATCATCGGGCCCCGTGAACTCATCATAAGGTCGTTCTTCACGTTTGCCGGTGCCGGGATTATTGTAAATCACATTACCCAGATCATATCCACCAGAACCTGTATACCCCCGTATTATCACCATATGCCCAATCACATTATAAAATGAAATACCGGCGATAATCGGTTTGCCGTCATCGATCTCATCGATGATATAGCTTTCATAGAGAGTGCTTTCATCATGCTTACTATATATTCCACCAAAATGAATTAGAACTTGGTCCACTGCGTTATTGGCACCAGTCATCCAGACGGTCCTATTTTCGCGGGAAACAGCCCAAGCAGCACAATCGTATTGATCTATAGCTTTACCATAAGCATATAGAACCATTTCGCAGGCTGCCGCCCAACACCAGAAAGAACTGTCTTGTCGTGCTGGTGTTATGTCAAGCTCAAGTGCACAAATGTGCGACGTACTAAACATGAAAAAGCTAAGAAAAAAAGGGTTCTCATTTGTGCCCCCCTGAAGTATCTTTGACATTGCCGGGATGATTGTCGAATGGTTCCTTCCGTTGAGTGGAATTACGTCGTTGCTCCCTGTAGCGCCGTATTTTATCCTTCAAAAGCGGAATTACGGTTTCCCCATTATCCATCTTGTCTAAAGATTTCGAAGTTACTCTTGACATAGAATCAGCCCACTTG